>JBGQHD010000812.1:0-3142 GCA_041497795.1 Planctomycetia bacterium | reverse complement strand
GCATTTTGGAGAACACGCTGAGAAGCCCGGCTTCTCCAAGAAGCCGGGCTTCTGTCGAGGCGGCCAGCGGGCGCCGCAAGTCGCTCGCTGCTTGGATCACGCGCCCCGATAACCCGCTGACCGCCCGCGTGCTGGTCAACCGCCTTTGGCAGCACCACTTTGGCCGCGGGATCGTGGCCACGGCCAGCGACTTTGGCGTGCGCGGCGACCCGCCGACGCATCCCGAGCTGCTCGACTGGCTGGCCGTGGAGTTCGTGGAAGCCGGCTGGAGCATGAAACACGTTCACCGGCTGATGCTGCTGTCGGCGACGTATCAGCAATCGTCGCAGCCCTCGCCGGCCGCGTTGGCGAAGGACCCGGCGAACCGGCTCCTGTCCCATTGGAGCCGCCGGCGGCTGGAGGGGGAGATCGTTCGCGACAGCCTGCTCGCCGTGAGCGGCCGGCTGAACCGTGAGATGGGCGGGCGAGGCGTCTTTCCGCCGCTGCCGGCCGAGGCCCTGCAAGGGACCAAGGCCTGGACCGTCAGCCCCAGCCCGGCCGACCACGTTCGCCGCAGCGTGTACGTGTTCGCCCGCCGCAATCTGAGATATCCGTTTCTCGAGGCCTTCGATCTGCCGGACAGCAACCTGAGCTGTCCTCAGCGGGAGCGCAGCACGACTGCCCCGCAGGCGTTGGCCTTGTTGAACTCGGCTGAAGTGGCCGCCGCCGCGGGGGCGTTGGCCAAGCGCGTGCAGCGCGAGGCCGGCACGGGCGAGGAGCGGATCGTGCTGGCTTGCCGGCTAGCGCTCGGCCGGCGGCCGACGGCCGATGAGCTGCGGCTGGCCGAGGACTTCCTCCGCCAATCGCCGCTGAGCGAGTTTTGCCGGGCGCTCTTGAACGTCAACGAATTCGTCTACGTCGAGTGAATGGGTCCAGCCCCCCGGCTGCTCCTAAGCAGCCGGGGTGCTATGGTCGAGTCAACGTGGCATCGAGCGAAGTGATGAGGCACCCATGACCGCCAACCGCTGCCCTGGTCCCAATGGGCCCGGTTCGATGCCGGCCAGCCGCCGCGATTTTCTGCGGCGGGCCGGCGGCGGCCTGGGCATCGTCGCGCTGGGCGCCTTGCTCAGGGAACAGGGCCTGCTGGCGGCCGCAAACGACGCCCCCCGCGATGCCCTGGCGCCGCGCGCGCCGCATCACGAAGCGGCTGCGCGCAACGTGATCTTCCTCTTCATGTCCGGCGGGCCGAGTCATCTGGAGACGTTCGATCCCAAGCCAGACTTGCAGCGGCTGCACGGCCAGCCGCTCCCGCCATCGTTCGGGGCCGTCAAGACGCGCCGCGGAGTGGATCGCAATAAGCTGTTGGCCACGAAGCGCACGTTTCGCCAGCACGGCCAGTGCGGCATGGAAGTGTCGGACCTCTTCCCGCACGTGGCCACGTGCGTGGACGACATTTGCCTGCTGCGCGGCTGCTACGGCGACAGCGTGACGCACCCCGAGTCGGTGTACCTGATGAACACCGGCTCGACCCGCATGGGCCGGCCGAGCCTGGGGGCCTGGGCCAGCTACGGCCTGGGGAGCGAGAACCAGAACATGCCGGCCTTCGTCGTGCTGCCCGATCCGGGCGGCTGGGTGAAAGGGGGCGCGCCGGCCTGGGGGAACGGCTTTCTGCCGGCCGCCCATCAAGGCACGCTCTTCCGCGGCGGCCGCTCGCCGATCCTCAATCTGAGCAATCCCGAGGGCATCACGCCGGAACAGCAGCGGCGCACGCTGGACTTGGTCCGTCGCTGGAACGTAGGACGGATTGGCAATCCGTCCTACGATAGCGAGCTATCGGCCCGCATCGCCGCTTATGAATTGGCGTTTCGGATGCAGTCGCACGCCGCCGAGGTCGTCGATCTCTCGCAGGAAACCGCGGCCACGCGGCGGCTGTACGGCCTGGAGCGCAAGGAGACGGCCGATTTCGGCACGCGCTGCCTGTTGGCTCGGCGGATGGTCGAGCGGGGCGTCCGCTTCGTGCAGGTCTATTGCGGCGACACGAACGGCTGGGACGGGCACTCGAACGTCGAGGAGAACCACGGCCGCCTGGCCCTGGAGAGCGATCAACCGACGGCGGCCCTGCTCCAGGACCTGAAGTCGCGCGGCCTGTTGGAGAGCACGCTGGTGATCTGGGGCGGCGAGTTCGGCCGCACGCCGATGAGCGAAGGGACCACCGGCCGCGACCACAGCCCTTACGGCTTTTCGATGTGGCTGGCCGGCGGCGGCGTCCGCGGCGGCCAGGCGATCGGTGCCACCGACGAAGTGGGCCTCCGCGCCGTCGCCGACAAGGCGCACGTCCACAACCTGCACGCCACGATCCTGCATCTCCTGGGGTTCGACCACCGCGCGCTGACCTTCCTCCAGAACGGCCGCGACGAACGGCTGACCGACACCGAGGGCGAGGTGATCGAGAAGGCCGTGGGGTAGGCTTCTAGCGATTCTAGCCTGCCCGAAAGAAACGGCAGGCAGGAATGCCTGCCCCACGAGCGTGCCGAACGTTCGGACCCACGGCACACGCCTGCCTGCCACTTGGCTGAGAGAAAACCCATGCTCCTGGGCATCGTCAGCGACACGCACGGGCACGTCGAGTACACGCGTCAGGCCGTGCGGATGCTCGAGGCGCTGGAAGTCGCCGAGGTGATCCATTGCGGCGACATCGGCTCGCCGGCCATCGTGCCGCTCTTCGCCGCCTGGCCCACGCACTTCGTCTTCGGCAACGTCGATTGCGACGAGCCGCCGCTGCGCGACGCGATCGACGCGTGCGGCCAGACCTGCCACGGCCGCTTTGGCTCGCTGGAGCGCGAGGGCAAGAAAACCGCCTTCCTGCACAGCGACGACCAGAAGCGGTTCGCCGAGACGATCCACGCCAATCATTGGGACGTGGTTTGCTACGGCCACACCCACGTGGCCAAAGCGCATCATCAAGGCCGGACGCTGGTGCTCAACCCAGGCGCTCTCTACCGGGCCACGCCGCATTCGATCGCCATCGTGGAGCTGCCGGCCCTGCGGGCGACGATCGTGAACCTGTGATGGCGACTTGGCCCGCCGCGCATGATAGGATGGCCGCCCAACGGGGTCGGGGGGGGGGGTGTGGGGGAAAAAACAGCGCGAGTTTTTTTGTTGG
>JBGQHD010000811.1:0-3150 GCA_041497795.1 Planctomycetia bacterium | reverse complement strand
TCGTCGGCAGCGAGCTGAGCAAAGACCAATTGGCCCTGCTGGAGAAAGTGGTGGCCGACATCCTCTCGCCGTACCGCAAAGAGGACGTGGACGAGGCGCTGGAGTGCGTCAAGGCGGGCGGCGGTTTCGAGAAGGTGCACATCGCCTTCTATCAGTCCGGCGACATCAACGACGACGGCGTGTGGGACGTGTGGCGGCTGGACGGCCCGACGTTCTGCTCGCACTTCCGCGGCTCGCCGCACGTGCACGCGTACCTCAACGTCGCCCGCAAGGCGTAGTGAGCTATCCAGAAGCCCGGCGTGGTAGGTGCCGCGAGCCGAGCGGCACCAAGTTTCGCCGCGTGAGGTGGCGCTTCCGGTCCCGCTCGGCTCGCGGGACCTACCAAGAGGCCGGGGCTTTCGCTCTGACCGGCCTTGTTTGGGTGCGTTGTGACACTCCTCAAGCGACGAGCAATCATCGGGGCTGTGGTCGCGGCCGCGCTGGTCGCCGCGTGGTTCCTGGCGGTCGACTGGTCGTGGTTCGACCCCTTGAGGCGGATCGTCGTGGAACGGAAGGCAACGAAGGATTGCCGCGCCTCGTTACTTGAGTTTGAATCCCAGACATGCGTTTATCGATGAATCGAATCGCCTCGACCGTTCTGCTGCTGATTGCCTTCTGTCACGCCGCGCGTGCCGACGACAATTGGCCGCGCTTCCGCGGCCCCACGCACGACGGCCATTACACCGGCCCGGCGATCCCGACCCAGTGGGACGATGCGTCCGTCGTGTGGAAGACTCCGCTCAAGGGGGTCGGCCAGTCGTCGCCCGTGATCTGGGGCGACCGCATCTTCCTGACCACGGCTGAAGACGGCGGCCGGCGGCGGATCGTGTTCTGCGTGGCCCGCGACGGCGGCAAGCTGCTGTGGGAGCGCGAGGCGCCGTGGAAGGGCTCGCCCGAGAAGCTGCACAACATGAACTGTTATGCCTCGGCCACCTGCGCCACCGACGGCGAAGTGGTCGTGGCCTTCTTCGGCCGCGGCGGCCTGCACGGCTTTTCCCTGGACGGCAAGCCGCTGTGGTCGCGGGACCTGGGCACGTTCGAAGGTCCCTGGGGCACGGCCGCCTCGCCGGTGATCGTCGGCGACCTGGTGATCCAGAACTGCGACGCCGACAAGGACGCCTGCATCGTCGGCGTCGATAAGCGCACGGGTGAAGTGCGCTGGCGCACGCCGCGGCCCAACTTCCGCGGCTGGAGCACGCCGGTTGTCGTCGAGGCCGCCGGTCGCCAGGAGCTGGCCGTCAACGGGCACACGGCGCTCATCGCCTACGATCCGGCCACCGGCAAGGAGCTGTGGCAGTGCCGCAACGGCAACGGCCGCGGCGACCCGTCGGTCACGCCGGGTAAGGACGTGCTCTTCAACGTCTGCGGGCTGGCCGGGCCGATGTACTCGGTGCGGCCGGGCGGCAGCGGCGATGTCACCTCGTCGCGCGTTAATTGGAGCGCCCCGCGGCGCGGGGGCCGCGATCTGCCCTCGCCGGTCGTGGTCGGTGACTACGTGCTGGTGACCACGATGGCGGGTATGCTCAACTGCTACGACGCCGCCAAAGGCCAGGAGCTGTGGACCCACCGGCTGAACACGAAGATTTCCTCGTCGCCGATTGCCGCCGCCGGCCTGGCCTATTTTCAGAGCGAGTCGGGCGACACGTTCGTCGTGCGGCCCGGCGCGAAGTTCGAGCTGGTCGCGACCAACAAGCTCGCCGCGGGTGAGGACGAACTCTTCCGCGGGTCGCTCACGCCGCACGAGGGGCAAATCCTGGCCCGCTCGAACAGGTTCCTGTATTGCATCGGCAAGAAGTAGCCATCTCGCTCCGTGTGTCGTAGCCTGACTCTCCGAGTCGGGCGCCCGACTCGGAGAGTCAGGCTACGAAAGAACGGCAACGAGGCAGGATCTGCATGACCACCCACCCCATCCGCGTCGTGCTCGCCAAGATCGGCCTGGATGGCCACGACCGTGGCATCCAGGTCGTCGCTCGGGCGCTGCGCGACGCCGGCATGGAGGTGATCTACACCGGGTTGTGGCAAACGCCCGCTGCCGCCGTGCGGGCCGTGGAGGACGAAGACGCCGACGTGCTGGGCATCAGCCTGCTCTCGGGCGCCCACATGACGCTCGTACCCGACCTGCTCGCCCGCCTGAAAGAACGCGAGCTGGAGCACGTCAAAGTGATCGTCGGCGGCATCATCCCCGCGGCGGACATCCCCAAGCTGGAAGCAATGGGCGTAGCGAAGGTCTTCACGCCGGGCGCGTCGCTGACGGGGATTGCCGAGTTCGTACGCGGGGCCGTGGCTGCATGACTGGCGCCCCGCCCGGGTGGGTTCGCACCAAATTGCATCCTGGCAGGATCGAGAGAGTTGTTGTAGGGTGATGCGGCTAACGTCGGCAACCAACCCTTATCGCCAGGCGCATCCCCCGTGTTCAACCTCCCCGCCATTCAATCTGCTCTGCGTGAATTCGGCTTCGACGGCTGGCTGCTGTGCGACTTTCGCGGCAGCAATCTGCTGGCTCGGCGAGTCTTGCAGATTGCCGACGACGTGCACACGTCGCGGCGGTTCTTCTATTGTGTGCCGGCCCACGGTGAGCCGCGGAAGCTCGTGCACCGCATCGAGGCCGGCGTGCTCGATCATCTGCCGGGGGCCAAGACGGTTTACCTTACCTGGCAGGAGCTGGAGCGGGGCGTGGCCGGCCTCTTGGCCGGGCAGAGGACGGTGGCCATGGAGTTTTCGCCGCGGAACGCCATCCCGTACGTCTCGCGGGTCGATGGCGGGACGGTCGAATTGGTGCGCGGCCTGGGCTGCGGAATCCAATCGTCCGGCGACCTGATCCAGCTCTTCGAGGCCACGTGGGACGACGCGCAGTGGCAATCGCACGTCGATTCCTCGAAGCTCACCTGCGCCGCCTTCGACGTGGCCTGGCAGGCGATCGCCGACGGGGTTGCCCGCCGCGGCTCGGTGCGCGAGACCGAGGTGCAGCAGGCGATCATGGATCACTTCGCCCGGCACGGCCTGGTGACCGACCATCCGCCGATCGTCGGGGTTGGCCCACACAGCGGCAATCCGCACTACGCCCCGCAAGCCGGCAGCGACGCGGCCATGCGGGAGGGCGACTTCGTGCTC
>JBGQHD010000810.1:0-3165 GCA_041497795.1 Planctomycetia bacterium | reverse complement strand
GTGCTGGTTGGCCAGGCCGGCAGCATGCAGCAAACCTTCGGCAGTTGCTGCCACGGCGCCGGCCGCCTGATGAGCCGCACCAAGGCCGTGCAGCACGCCCAAGGCCGGCGGATCGACCAGGAGCTGCTCAGCCGCGGCGTGGTCGCCCGCGCCCGAAGCTGGAAGGGCCTGGCCGAGGAACAGCCGGATGCCTACAAGGACGTGGACCTGGTGGTCGAGGTCGTACACCAAGCGGGATTGGCCAAGAAGGTGGCGCGGATGCGGCCGATTGGCGTCATCAAGGGCTGATCGACCAATCGTGCAAGAAGCCCGGCTTCTCCAAAGAAGCCGGGCTTCTACGTCTTTGGCGAGGACTCGATGATCGCCGAAATCCTGCGCAACTACGGCCTGACGCTCGACTATCTGCGCCGGCTCATTGCCGACGTGCCCGACGAGCGGCTGACCGAGCAGCCTGCCGGCGCGGTCAACCATCCCGCCTGGGTCATCGGCCATCTCGTGCCAAAGGCTGCCAGGCGCTGGCCGAAGAGCTGGGGGTCGCGCACTGGCTGCCCCACGACTGGGCACAGCGCTTCGGCGCACAGGCGTAGGGTGTCAGCAATGGTAGAGCACGCGGCTCGCGTGCCCAGCAGGCGCACGCACGGTGTCATTTCGGCGGCACTGCTTTCTCTAGCTCGACCAGGCAGAGGTCATCGAACCACGCCACGCCCTTAGCCGTGCTGGCGTAGAAGCCCAGCCTGGCGCAGACGGTCACCTCGGTGCGCTTCGCCGAGTCGAACACAAGTGTGACGTAAGTCCAGTCGTTGGTGCCGACAACGGGCGCGCTCGCCTCGAAGCCGCCGTCGAGCGAGAGGTTGGCCCCCATCCGGCCGTTTTCATCGCCGATGACAACGTCCTTTGTCTTGATCCAGCCGCTCAGGAGGTAGCGCGTGCTGGGCTTGACGGCCACCTTCTGCACATACCGGGCGTCGTCGGCATCCAGGGATCGGATGACTAAGGCCTTCTTGCCTGCCTTCGCCTCGTCGCTTTGGATGGCGGCGGCTGCTTTGTTCTGCCGCCAGGATGCGACCGACCAACGGTCCGTGGTCCCGTCTTCGAAGGAAGCGTCTACCAGAAGAGTCGCCCGCCGGCGCTCGGGTGTAAGGTAATCCGGTAGGCTCAGGGCCGACGTCAGCGGCAATTCCTTTTTCGGTGGCGGAGGCGGCGGCATTAACACAAGTGACGGTTGCGGTTGCACCCGAATCATCGTTTCGTTCTTGAATATTTGGAGGTACACGGGATCAACTTCAGGCGAACTTGCTACGAGCACTGGGATGGGCTTGTCGCTGAGCGCCTTCTGCACGGTCTCGAGGGGTAGCGCTTTGCCCTTCGTGTCAACGAACTGCACATCGGCTGGGTTCTTCTCGAAACGGTTCTCAGAGAAGACCAACTTGGACACGAGGTAGGCGACATCTCTCGTCTCTGTTGTTTCTTCTTTACCATGGACCGCAACCTGTTCTACCTCTTTTCGGTGTTGTTCAGCGAACATCGTGCACTGCCAAAAAGTGTCCTTCGCAGAGCTCGCCACCAGAAGTTCGCTGGATGGTGCCGTGCTGGTTGGGAAACGGTAGGCGGCACTTGGCTTCGGTAGCGGTTCCTTTCCCTCAGGGCGTCCCTTCTGGATCGGGACGGCTCGATGCCCCGGTGGCAGTGTCGGCGAGCGCATCAGAATCGTGTCGTCTTTGACAATCTGGAGGTACAACGGATCGAGCTGCGTGACACCAGGCAGGAGCTGTAACACGGGGACGAGCTTGTCGGGGAGAAGGACCTGCTGAACCGCCTCCGCGGAGAGCGGTTTGCCCTTCGTGTCCAGGAACTCGCTGGTTTCGAGAGGAACGGTTTCAAAGACCGGCTTCCAGACGTAGAACGTCACCTGTTTTTGTAGGCTCTTCTTCTCGCCATTGACCACCACCTCCTGTTGGACGGTTTTCGCAGCAACTGCTGGCAGCATCCAGCACGTTTTGAAAGTGTCTTTCGAGTCGCCCGCCGTGACCAGTACGATCGATGGAAGAGGAGTCTTCGGGAACTGGTTGAGAAACTTCGAAGGTCCTTGCGCCAGGCTTTTCCCCTCCACTGTCGGCGCGGGTCTCGCCTTGCCGGCGTGCGGTTCGTTATCGCCGGGCGGGGCATCGCTCGTCCCTCGCTCGTCTCCGCGCAGCCTGTCTCCTGTGCGGGCCTTGAGGCGCGCCGCTTCGATGGCCAGCCGGGGCTTGCCCTGCACGCGGGCCAACGCGAGGTTTACACCGTTGCTGCTCCCCGCGCTCGCGGCCTCCAGCCGCGCGCCCTCGGCGAAGTCCTGCTTGGCCTCGGCCGGCCGGCCTATCTGCCAGTGAGCCAAACCGCGGAAGTAATAGACCCGCGGGTCAAACGTCTTGCTCGCCACCGCCGCGGAGAAAAACTCGTAGGCCTTCTCGTATTTGCCGGCGGAGTAGGCGTACACGCCCTCGGTGTACATCCGCCCGATGTCTGGCTCATCCGCCCGAGAAAACGCACTCGCCAACACACACGCCGCCCAGACGAGCAAGTGCCTTCGCATAGCTCACCCTTGTGAATTGCTCTCTGTGTGATCAACTCGGTGTGACAAGACTACACTTGCCTCCACGCGTCGGGTCGGCCGGTCGCGGCGGGCGACCACCCAGTTTATCCCGGCCGCATTCAGGGTGCCAGGACAACGGCATGCCTGGAGAATCGCGGCCGATCATCCTCATGCCGGCATTCTCCGGCCGCCGAGGGACGGCCGTCAAGCAACTCGTACGAGCCGTGGCGCACGTTTGGAACGTGCCGGCGATGCCAGGCCGGGTGGCACGCTCTGAGCATGGATGCGAAGGGCGTGGCGTTGCCGACTCGAGGGTAGCCGTCGAACCGACCGCTGTCGCTGCACGGCTTCTACAGCAGCCCGTACTCCGTCAGCGTCTTCCGCAGGCTCGCTTCCTGCGGGGCCGAGAGCGGCGTCATCGGCAACCGCATTTCGCCCGTGTCGCGGCCGAGCAGCTTCATGGCGGCTTTCACGGGGATGGGGTTCGTGGCCAGCGAGAGCATGTCGCGGCAAAGAGGAAATAGCCTCTTGTGCCAGCGCAGGGCCTCGGCGTGGTTGCCCGCGTCGAAGGCCCGCAGCATGGCCAGCATGTC
>JBGQHD010000809.1:0-3170 GCA_041497795.1 Planctomycetia bacterium | reverse complement strand
GGCGAGCTCGGGCGACAGTCCCTCTCGCGCGTACTCGTCCAGCACGCGCTCGCGCTCGCGGGTGCGAAGACCCAATTGAGTGAGCCGAAGCGACGGGCGCGTGGGCGCGATGCTGATCAGGCCGGCCTGTTCCACGGCCACGCCCCACCGCGCCAGCCGTGCCCGCACCATGTCCGCAAACGTGGCGTCGAGCTGCCGGCGGTCGGCCAACGTGGCTTGCGTTTGCCTGCGCATCAGCTCTTCCAAGGCCAGCGGCAGCACGGTCGCGCAGCCTCGCTTGACGTCGTCGATCTCGATCATCGAGCGAATGGGGTTCTCCACGCGGTAGACCAGCGTGGCGTCCACGTCGTACACCAGTCCATCGGCCGTGGTGACGCGTTGCCGCGGCAGATCGAGCGTGATCGAGCGGGTCAGCGTCGTCTTGGCCTGCTGGACGATGGGAATCAGCCAGTGAAAGCCCGGCTCCAGCGTCTTGCGTGCCCGCCCCCACGTGTACAGCACGCCAGTCGAGCCGGTTTGCACCGTGGTGCCAAACGATCGCACGACGGCCAGCAGCAACGGAACCCACACCTCGGGATGCCGCCACGGCCAATGCAGGAGCCAATCCCAGATGGCTCCCGCGATAGCGTAGACGATCTCGATCACGTGGGGGACCTCGGTGGCTGCTTGGGCGGCTGCGGCGTTTGCTGCTGGTCTGGTCGCCCACTCTGCTCCGCAGCCGGTTTGCCCTGGGCGGCCTTCTGCTCCGCGGCGCTATCCGCCTCGGGGCGAGATGGCGGGCGCAGCGGCGGTTGTTCGGGCGGTGGCGGCCCTCCGCGGACGGCGATCACCGCGCCGGAGATCAGCGCCACGGCCGCTTCCTCCGACAGCCCCACCTCCCGGCGAAATCGCTGGTACAGCGCCAGCTTCTCCTGGGCCAGCTTGTTGAGCTGCGTGATCTCGAGCGTCTCGGGCGTCGGCGAGAAGGTCGAGAAGCCGAACTCGCGAATCACGATCCCCCACTGCTGCTCCACCGGCCGCAGCTCCTCGCGCACGGCGGCGACCATCGCCGGCAGGTCGCGGATCGACTCGCGGTCCTGCCCCTTCACGACCCGCTGCACGGCCAGCACCATGCGGTTCTTCAGCCCGGTGACCAGGTGATCGACCTCGATCAGCGCCTTGCGCAGATCGACGATCTGGTACACGGCCCGGGCGCCCACCTCGTACACCAGGTCGTCGCGAAGCTGAATCGTCTGCGGCTCCAGCTCGATGGTGGTGTCCTTCGTCTCCACCACGCGATACGCCTGGAAGATCGGCCACTTGAAGCGGACGCCCGGCCCGACCACCTCCTGGGCGCGGCCCAGCGTGAACTTCAGCGCGTGCTGGCCGTCGTAGACGACGACAAACACACCGGTGATCTTTTCCAAGGCTTCCAGAAGCATCGCGTCCTCCGCGTGAACTTGCGCTGGCGTTGATTTTCAGCGATCACGCGGAAACTGCAAGTCGGCCGCCCCCGCGATGAGAGCAAGAGAAACCACAAAGGACACGATGGACACGAAGGGCACAACGCGAGATCGCAGCCGAATGCGCGGTATTCTTCGTGTTCTTGGTGTTCTTTGTGGTTCTTCTCGAATACCTCGCGGCATCTCTGGAGCGTAACAAGCTCGGCCCTTCGGCAATCGCTCGCGCAACCTCACTTGGCGTTCCGGCCGCAAACCGCCACAATTCTCTGTTTCCACCGGCGGCAACCGATAGCCCGTGGTGGCCTGGCTTTTCCCCACGAGTCGCGTGCCCATGTTTCGTCCGGTCGAGAGCAACGTCCACTTCCCTACGTTGGAGCAGGAGATCCTCCGCTTCTGGGACGAGCGGAAGATTTACGAGAAGTCGCTCGAGCAGCGCCGCGCCCAAGACCAGGACGGCACGAAGAAGTTCGTGTTCTACGAGGGCCCGCCCACGGCCAACGGCCTGCCGCACCCCGGCCACTGCCTCACGCGAGCGATCAAAGACCTCTTCCCGCGCTACAAGACGATGCGCGGCTACCGCTGCGACCGCAAAGCCGGCTGGGACACGCACGGCCTGCCGGTCGAGGTCGAGGTCTGCAAAGAGCTGAAGATCCACACCAAGGAGGAGATCGAAGCCTACGGCGTGGAGAAGTTCATCCACCGCTGCCTGGAAAGCGTCTTCCGCTACACCAAGCAGTGGGAAGAGCTAACCCGGCGGCTCGGCTTCTGGATTCACCTCGACGACGCCTACGTCACCTACCACCGCAGCTACGTGGAAAGCGTCTGGTGGGCCCTGAAGACGCTCTTCGACCGCGGCCTCCTCTACAAGGGCCACAAGATCGTCTGGTGGTGGGCCCAAGGCGGCACGGCGCTCTCGGCCGGCGAGGTTGGCCAGGGCTATCGCGAAGTGGCCGACCCGAGCGTGTACGTGCGGTTTCCGCTGCTGGACGACAAGGGAAAGGACACGGGCACCGACCTGCTGGTCTGGACGACTACGCCCTGGACGCTGCCGAGCAACCAGTTTGCGGCGGTGCATCCGGAGCTGGACTACTCCGTCGTGCTCGACGAGCAGCTTGGCCGGCGGCTCGTCATTGCCTCGGTTCTCGTCGAGACAATCGCCGGCAAGGTGAAACGCGAGTTGAAGGTGGAATCGACGTGCAAGGGACACGAGCTTGTGGGGCGCCGATACGTGCCGCCGTTTGATTACTACTACAAGAATGCCCCAAGCCACGCCATGAGGGTCACTGGCTTGAGACCGGGCGACCTCTCCGGTGAACGGACTCTAAGTGATGAGGCGGACGAATGGAGACGAGACTTGGACGAATGGAAGTCGTGGACATCGGGACGGGCAAGCTCGCCACTTTCGTTCCACGTTCCCGCATGGCAACTCGTGGGAGCAGAGTTTGTCACCACGGACAGCGGCACCGGGGTTGTACATCTGGCGCCCGCCTTTGGCGAAGTTGACTACGAGGTTTTTCGCTTGCAAAGAAGGCGGGGCACTGGGACGACGTATTTGCCAAAGTTGATCAATGCTGTCGCACCAAACGGCACTTTCACAGAGGAAGCGCCTGACTACGCAGGCCGTTGGGTGAAAGACTGTGACAAGGAAATCTGCCGTGATCTACGCTCACGCGGGCTTCTGTATCTCCAAGAGCAGTACGTCCACGACTACCCGTTCTGCTGGCGGGC
>JBGQHD010000808.1:0-3171 GCA_041497795.1 Planctomycetia bacterium | reverse complement strand
GCCGGCAGGCCCAAGAGATACCGCAGGCGGTTTTCGGCATCCAGCAGCTCGCAAAGCGCCCCCTGCATCCGGTCGGTGAAGCGAAAGAGTTCGCCGCGGGCCTGGGCTTCGCGGACTGCGTCCTCGCGGCCTACGCGGCGGGCCGCCTCGATGTTCCGCCAGTTCTGCAAGGCGCCGTCCCGACCCGTGCGGTCCGCGTGGAACGCCCGGTAGGCCAGATACAGCTCCCAGTAGGCGGTTTCCGCCTGGCTGAGCATGTCACGCACCGCGATCTCGAAGTCCAGCACGCTGATGTCGCTGTTGATCCGGGCGATGACGACGCCGTTGTAGACGCCGGGCCGGCCGTCGGGGCCAACCACTTCGTTGAACCACCTTCCAAAACCCTGCCAGATCGGTTGCGTGATGCCCACTTCGTAGTTGGCGTTGTAGTCGCTCGGGACCGCGCGGGTGGGATTGTTGTTGAGGTCGTAGACCACGTTGTGCCGGGCAAATATCCGCGTGCCCCAGACGGAGGTCTTGTTCAGCTCGCCTCGAAAGGTCGCCCGGTCCTGGATGAAGTCTCGGGCGAAGATGACTTCCGCCGGCACGCTGACGTTGATCGGCTGCTCGTTCTTCTCCCACAGCATGCTGGTGGCGAAATTCGCATCGAACGCCGACAGCGCCGCATCGACTCCCGCGACACTCGTCGTCTGGATCGCCGGGTCGTACACCGAGGCCGCACCATCCGGCGAGCGGAGCACGCCGTCGTTGCTCGGCGGCACGGAGGCGCCGCCCTGGAGCGGCGCCTGCTGGGGCGGCAGTTGCCGCACGACGCGGCTATTGGCCAGGGCCAACCGCAAGGCTTCCTGGAGCGGCATGTCCCAAGGCTGCTGCTCGTGGAAGTTCTGCAGCGTCACCGGCCGGCAAGCTGGGGCGGATTCCTCCGACTCAATTTCCACTGGCGCGGCTTGGGCGGCGGCGGCCAACTGCTGGTAGCGGTCCGAGTCGCGGTGTCCCCAGAAATCCACCGGCGGCAGGTGCGGCCGGCAGCCGCTGGCCACGGCCAAGACGAGCGCGATGAGCTTGCCGGTAGTGCGCAAGATGCCGCTCATTCCGTCCGTGGAAGGGGCAAGGGGCGTAGCGGATCGGGCGCCCATCCTGCGGCGTCCGGCCCCTCCTGCTTGGGAGGGGCAGTCTGGCATCGGCCAAGCCCGAGGGGCCGATTGACTCAAACCAGCCATCGGCCAGCCGACTGGTACTTTCCCTAGCGCACCAGCCGGCACCCGCGGAGTGCCGCGCATTGTGGGCAGAATCGGCCCGCTGCGGCGGACCGCTTACGTAGCGTCAATTGGGTGTTAGCGCCGGCCCTCTACGTGGGGACGACGCGGCGGCGGATGTCGGTCTCCACTTGCCCGAACGCCTTCTCGTGCCGCTGCACGGTCATTCCCAATGCGGCCAGCATCCGCTTGGCGGTGAAGAAGTTCAGGACGATCCGCTGGGTGATGGGCACCGGCCGGTCCGGATCGCCAAAGGGCTGGTCATTGAGTCCGAAGTCCAGAATGACTTCCTCGGGCGTGCCCGTCACGCGGCAGAAGTTGGCATACGCCGCAGTAACGTGCGACGTATCGACCGCCAGGCGCTGAGGGGCGCTGCGTTCCTGGGGTCGCCCTTCGCTGGGCTGGCCGTTGGCGGGATGATCGTTTTGATTCATGGGCTGGCTCCCGGAGAGAGTAAAACGAAGTTGAAGCAAGACGGTCGAGGAATGGCATTGTGTGGGAGGAATTTGGCGGTTGCAACTCCCTCGCGCAGGAAGGTCAAGAGCCTGGTGACATCGTAGACATTTGGATGGGTGTCAGATTCTGTCACTCCGGCTCTTCGCCGGCGAAGAGCTCGTTACGAAAACGGGTGGAGGTGAATCCTCAAGAACTTCATCTCCCAGGGTTGAATTCTCCCATCGCGAGGCGCTAAACTCAGCTATCACTTCGCCCAGCAGCCTCGTTGGGCCACCTCTATCTGGTCTCATGGCGGTCGTGCTAGCAGCTTTTCAGCGAGGGAGCGTGACATGAGTCTGCCGGTCATCTCTTGGAACAAGCTCATGAACAAGCTCGGCCTTTCGCGCCAGCGGCGGCCCATGACGACGGCCCAGCTCAAGCACGAGGCGCGTTGCCGATTGGGCTTCGAGCAGTTGGAGCCGCGGCACATGCTGTCGGGCTTCTCGATCGGCGACGCGGTGAGCGTGGGCGAGTCGGGAAGCCTGGCCTTCACGGTGTCGCTGTCGCAGGCTTCCTGCAGGCCAGTGACGGTGCAGTACCAGACCAGCGACGGCACGGCAAAAGCCGGCGAGGACTACACGGCCACCAGCGGCGAGTTGACCTTCGCGCGAGGCGAGACGACCAAGCAGATCCTCGTGCCACTTCTCAACGACACCGTGGCCGAGACCTCGGAGGCGTTCACGCTCGAGCTGCTGAAGCGGAAGTGCGGTAGGACCATCACCCTGGATTCGGCTACGGGCACGATCAACGACGACGACTCGTCACGGGGTAGTGAGCAACCCGCGCTGAGCATCAACGATGTGACTGTTAGCGAGTCGGCCGGCACGGCGCAATTCACGGTCAGTCTCTCCAGCCCGGCAAGCCAATCCGTCAGTGTCTCGTACGCGACGATCGCGCACACCGCCGTTGCCGGTGCCGATTTCACGGCCGTCTCCAATGGGTCGCTCACGTTCGCCTCGGGCGAGACCCAAAAGACCGTGAGCATCACGATCAACAATGACAGCGTGGACGAGCCGACCGAGCACTTCCATGTGGCCCTCGTCAGCGCCACAGGCGCGACGATTGCCGACGGCGAGGGGGACGGGAACATCGAGGACGACGATGCCCCGCCCACGATCGGGTTTGACCCAACCAACCTGATCGTCAGCGAAGGGGCCGGCACCGCCCAGCTCACGGTCAAGCTGACCGGTAATGAGACGGCCCAGACGGTAACGGCCGGGTCCACGACCAGCGATCATACGGCGACCGCCGACGTGGACTTCACGACCACCACGACAACTCTGACCTTCTTGCCTGGCGAGCGTACCAAAACGGTCGAGGTGCCTATTATCGAGGATGACCTGGCCGACGATGCCGAGCACTTCCATGGCGTGCTGTCGAATATCGTCAACGCCACGGCCGGTGAAACGAGCGTGGAGGT
>JBGQHD010000807.1:0-3171 GCA_041497795.1 Planctomycetia bacterium | reverse complement strand
CCCTGCGGCAGCGGCTGCAAGTCGCGCAGGGCATCTCGGCCTACGACGCCGACGTGCTGGTGAACCAGGGCCGCGAGCTAGTGGACTATTATCTCGATCTGGCGGGCCGGTGCGGCGACGGCAAGCTGGCCGCCAACTGGGTGCAGCAAAGCGTGCTGCGGACGCTGAACGAGCGGCAGCTCAAGATCGCCGATTATCCCGTCCCCGCCGCGGGCCTGGCCGAGCTGCTCGGCAAAGTGCAAGCCGGCGAGCTGGACACCAGCCGCGGCCGCCAGGCACTGGAAGACATGCTGGCCTCGGGCCGATCGGCCGCCGACGCGATGCGGCACTTGGGCATCGCCAAGGTCGATGAGTCGGCACTGGAGGCCCTGTGCCGCGAGCTAGTCGCCGCCAATCCGAAAACCGTGGCCGACATCCGCGCCGGCAACCCAAAAGCCGCCGCCGCCTTCATCGGCCAGGCGAAGAAGCGGAACCCCAACGTCGATCCGCGGCGGGTACAGGAGATTTGCCTGCGGCTGGCTACGAACGATCCTGACAGCGAGAAAGAAGCGATTTCCATTGGGTTCTCGCCGGAAGCGTTGGATGATCTTCGCGAGTTACGAAAGTACGATCAGCGACACATAATCAGTGCGATTGAAACCCAGTTGGCTCACCAGGCGGCGGTGGAGACGCGTAATCGCAAGAGACTCCGCACCAACCAATTGGCCGAATGGGAGCTTCGCGTCGGTCGTTTTCGAGTCTTCTATGACGTTGATCCGGCATCCGACGTGGTCAAGATCGTCGCCGTGGGGTACAAGGAAGGAAGCGCGCTATTCGTGCGCGGCGAAAGGTACGAACTATGAAGACAATCACCATCACGGCCCAATCCGCGGACCTTCAGTCACTCCTGGATCAGGCCCGCGAGGACGACGTTATTCTGCGGGCTGCTGACGGCAGCGAGTTCATGCTCAGTGCGGTAGATGACTTCGATCACGAAGTCGCTCGTACGCGCCAGAATAAGAAATTGATGGCACTTCTTGATGAACGCGCCAAGCAAAGCAAAGTGGTGTCACTGGACGCGGTGAAACACCAACTGGGCCTTAACCAGTGATTGATGGCAATGCCGAGCACATCCGTCGCCCCTCGGTTCCTGTTGTGCGTCAAGAACGACGGCTTTCCAGCCTCTCTAGACCTTCGCAAGGTCTATCAGGCGATTCCTGACTCGCAAGCCGAGACGCATGGCATGGTCCGCATCATCGATGAGTCCGGCGAGGATTATCTTTATCCTGCGGATTTCTTCGTGGCCATCGAATTGCCGCTGGCGGCGAGGAAGGCGTTGGCGAGAGCATCTTAAGCAATGGCATGCCACTCCCACCGCGGAATATGATGCTGCGCAGCGGACTCTCGGGGTCACCTCTCGGCCGATCCCCCTTGACGCCCCGGCCGCAAACAAGGTAGTTCCGCCGGTTGGCTCTCTGCCGCGCGGTTGGACCGCGCCTTTGCCAGGGAAGGTGCCCGCGATGCTTCAAGGGATTCAGTGCCTGCGCGCCGCGGCTGCGCTGCTGGTGGTGCTGCATCACGCCGTCGATGTGCAAGAGAAGCACGGCCGCGGGCCGCTGCCACTGCTGTCGGGCTTCAGCGGCGAATTCGCGGTGGACCTGCTGTTCGTGGTCAGCGGACTGATCATCGTGCTGGTCATCGACGGCCGCGGCGGAAGCTGGTCGAGTGCGGTGGAGTTCTTGAGGAAGCGCGTCAGCCGCATCGTCCCCACCTACTGGTTCTATACGACCATCCTGGTGGCGCTGGCGCTCATCGTTCCGCAAGTCTTCGAACGGTTTCGGCCGGACGCAGCCCACACGTTGCAGTCGTATCTATTCTGGCCGGCCCGAAACCCCCAGGGCCGGGTCCTGCCCGTGCTGGCCGTTGGGTGGACCCTCCAATACGAGATGTACTTCTATCTGGTCCTCACGGCCCTGCTGCTGCTGCCGCCGCGCTGGCTGGTGCCCGCGCTGACCGGGCTGTTCGGATCGTGCGTAGCGCTCGGCGTGATCTGTCCGACCGACTCGCCGCCGCTGCAGATCATGACCAGCCCGGTGCTGTTCGATCTTCTGCTCGGGGCCTGGCTCGCCCAAGGCTACCGCCGCGGCGTGCAAACACCGCGGCGGCTCGGGCTGGCGTTGCTGATCGCCGGGGGCAGCGTGCTCTTGACCGTCGGCGCCCTGGGGATCGAGCCAAAACTGAGCCGCGTGCTCTGGTTCGGGCTGCCGAGCGCGGCCGTGGTCTGGGGAGTGCTCTCGCTCGAGCGGGGCGGCGTGCGTGCCTTTCCCCGCGCGCTCGTCAGAATCGGGGACACGTCGTATTCGCTGTACTTGGGCCACGTCCTGGTCCTGGCGGCCATCGGCAAGGTGTGGACGCGGATGGGCCTGCGCGAGGTATGTCCGGACGTGGTGCTGCTGGCCACGCTCATCCTGGCGAGCCTCGTCCTGGCCGAGACTAGCTACCGGCTGGTCGAAGACCCGTCGCGGCGCATGCTGGCGCGCCTCGCGCCCTCTCGTAGCCGAAGTCGCCAGACTTCGGGCGGCCTGAACTCTGGCGAGTTCAGCTACCAACCCTCGTCTTCGACTGGCCATCTCAGTCGGTCTTCTCCCGTGCCTTCCAAATCTTGATCGTTTTGTCCAGGCTGCCGGTCGCCACGTGGCGGGCGCCGGGCGAGACGGCCAGCGAGGTCACCGCGTCGGTGTGGGCCGCCGCTCGTTGACGCTGCTCTTTGGTGGCCACGTCCCACACGATGAGCTGTCCGTCGGCGCCGCCGGAGACGAGCGTGTCCTTGTCGGCGAAGGCCACGGCCCAGACCATGTCGCGATGGGCCTCGATCTTCCCTCGGGCCGTGCCGTCGGCGTCCCAGAAGCGGATCTTGCCGTCTTCGCCGCCGCTGACCAGCTTACCGTCGGGCGCGAAAGCCACGCTGCGCACCGCGCTGGTATGGCCTTCGAGCGTGACGATCTTGGCCTTGGTCTCCAGGTTCCAGAGGATGATCGAGTTGTCGCCGCCGCCCGAGGCCAGCCGTTTGCCGTCGAGTGAGAAGGCGATAGCCCGCACCGCGGCGTCGTGTCCTGCGAGCACGGCGAGCTCCTTGCCGTCGGCCGGATTGAACAGCCGCACCGTCTTGTCGTAGCCGCCGGTCGCCAGGGT
>JBGQHD010000806.1:0-3172 GCA_041497795.1 Planctomycetia bacterium | reverse complement strand
CGGCACGCTCGGTGAGGTTCGCAGCGTGATGAATCACTACGTGGCGGGCCTGCTGGGACACGAGCCGCGGCTGCAGCCGTACCTGACAGCAACCACGGTGCGAATGACGAACGACGAATGAAGCGCGTGGCCTTGGAGATAGCGTGGAAGACAGAAGCCCGGCTTCTTGGAGAAGCCGGGCTTCTGATCGCGCGGCACGCCCTTCGCATTTCCCTGCATCTCGCAACAAGTTTCGCCGATATGGAGAAGAGCATCATTCTATCTTGTCTTCCTTCCTCTCCTGCCATCATCCCCATGTCAGCGCGCAGTTTCATGCTGCCGGGCGTCACCCTTTGTCTGGCGATTTGCCTCGCCGCGGCCGTCGGCTGCCAATCGATGTTTCGCGAAGAGACGTTCCGCGCTCAATCGCCGGCGGGGCTCGGGGGCGGCATCCCCAAGCCGCCGCCGCCCAAGGAACGCCGGCCGGGCGACCCGATTGAGGAGGACGAAACGCTCTTTGAGCAAATCTCCGGCACCGTCGGCGGTTACTTCAAGCCGAACCCCGACGACGGCAAGGCAAAAGCCCGCTTCGCCGAGGCGGACGAGAAGTTCCTGGCTAAGGAATACGCCACGGCGATGGGCCTCTATCACGAGGCGGCCGACCTGGCCCCCAAGTCGTTCACCGAAGAAGACTCCCTGTTCATGATCGGCGAGTGCTATTTCTTCCAGGATCGCTACGCCCAAGCCGTGGAGGCTTACCAGCGGCTGCTCAAGAAGTACAGCAATAGCCGCCACGTGGACCGGGCCAGCTCGCGGCTGTATGCCATCGCCACATATTGGCGCGACCATGACGTGGCGTCGCCGCACTACTCCACGACCCCCAACTTGATCGACGGCACGCGTCCCTGGTTCGACACCGGCGGCTACGCGCTCAAGACCTACGAGGCCGTCTGGCTCAACGACCCGACCGGCCCGCTGGCCGAACACGCCGTGATGCAGACCGCCAATACCCACTTCCAGAACGAGAGCTGGGACGAGGCCGACGACTATTACACGCAGCTCCGCAAAGACTTCCCCAACAGCAAGCACGTCGCCAAGGCGTTCTTCCGCGGCTACCGGGCGAAGCTGATGCGTTATCAGGGGCCGGGCTACGACGCCGCGCCGCTCAACGAAGCCGACGAGCTGATCGAGACCCTGCTGCGGCAGTTCAACAGCCAACTCAGCGACGAGGAGCGCGCCGAGGTGCAGCGCTCGCGGCAGGAAGTCCGCGCCCAGAAGGCCGAGCGCATCTGGGCCATGGGCGAGTTCTATTACCGCAAGGCGCAATACCGCGCCGCCCGCCAGTATTACGAACAGCTTCTCAAGCAGTTCCCCGAGCAACAAGAGTTCGTCAAGCAAGCCAACTCCCGGCTGCAGGAGACGGCCGACCAGCCGCCCAAGCCGGCGGAGCGGCTCACCTGGCTGTCGCGGCTCTTCCCCGAAAGCGTGGAGATCCCCAAGCCGATCCAGGCGCAGCCGAGCCAGTAGCGTAGCGTGAGGGGGTGACAAGGTGACGCGGGTCCGCGCTGCCGCGTCTGCTACGTTCTGAACATCGAACATCCAACGTCCAACCTCGAACGGGACCGTGCTCAGTTCAGCTTCGTTCGATGTTGGACGTTGGATGTTCGATGTTGGACGTTGGGCACTCCGTGTCCGACTCTCCACCTCCATGACCCGTCATTCGCCTAACGACATGCGTCGTCTGCGCCGCTGCCACCACAGCCTGCTGCCGCTCGTCCTGGCCGTCGCCGGCTGCGCGGAGTATCACGTCGGCGTCGGGTCGCTGTACCGCTCCGACATTCGCACGGTGGGCGTGCAGATGTTCGACTCGTACAGCTATCGCCGCTACCTGGGCGAGCGGCTGACCGAGGCCGTGGTCAAGGAGATCGAACGCCGCACGCCCTACAAGGTGGTCGACGCCGACCGGGCCGACGTGCTGCTCACCGGCGCCATCGTGCGCGAGGAAAAAGACGTGATCGTCGAGGATCCCTTCGACCAGGTGCGCGAAGGAAAGGTCCAGCTCGGCGTGCACGTCACCTGGGCGGGCCGCCAGATGACGCTGCCGCTGCCGCCGGTCACCGCCGACGTCACCGCCGAGGGACTCTTCGTGCCCGAAGTCGGCCATTCCATCGCCACCAGCCAACAGAGAGCCATCCAGCGCCTGGCCCAAGAGATCGTCAACTTGATGGAGATCGATCCGTTGACGGGCGTGGACGGTCCGCCGCCGGGCCTGGTGCTGCCGCAGATCGGCAGCGCGGGGGCCAGCTCGCTGCCGGGGGTTTCTCTGCCGCGTTAGCGCCCCGCCCAGACAAGCAAGCGTTCGCAAGACACCGAACGTCCAACGTCGAACGTCCAACGTTCAACATCGAACGGGATCGAAGCGTGAGATCGCCTTCGTTCGATGTTGGACGTTCGACGTTCAATTTGATTCCCCGCAGCGTGTCTTGTCCTCGACCGGCGAATAGATCGCCGTCTGCAGGACGCGCCAGCCCAGCAGGCAGCACTTCTGCCGGTTGGGCGTCAGGCGGGGGCCGAAGAGCGTCAGCATGTCATCGGCGTTGAAGCGCTTGACGTCCTCGACGGTCCGGCCGTCGATATGCTCGACCAGCATCGAGGCCGAGGCCTGGCTGACGCAGCAGCCGTCGCCGTCGAAAAAGGCCTCTTCGATCCGGCCGTCGTCGTCGATCCGCAGCTCGATGCGGACGCAGTCGCCACAGAGCGGGTTGTCGTCCGCGTGCGCGTGCGTGGCCAATGGGCACGGCCCCCGATGGTAAGGGCACTCGTAGTGCTCCAGCACGTGCTCCTGATAGATCTCTTCTTGGCTGACGCTCATCGGCTGTGGTGGGACAAGGTCGTCTGTCACTGTCGTCTGTCACTGCAAAACTGCCATTCAAGTTTATGACGCCCTGCCACGTGGGACAATGCGGAATGATGGGTGAATGCGGAATGCGGAATTCGGAATGGGGAATGGTTGGATAGAATGAGTGGCGACATACCTTCGTCCTGACATTCGACATTCCGTCATTCGTCATTCCGTCATTGCCCCCATGTCCCTTTTCGCCGCCGCCGAGGACGCCAATCGCCGCCGCGCGCAGCCGCTGGCGCATCGCATGCGCCCGCGAACGCTGGATGAGTTCGCCGGCCAGCAGCACTT
>JBGQHD010000805.1:0-3173 GCA_041497795.1 Planctomycetia bacterium | reverse complement strand
GTAATGGGCGATGGCCCGCTGGTTCCAGGCTTCGGCGAACCACGAGGCCTGGGCGATCAGCTCGGCCGCCCCGCGGGCCGCTTCCTCGAAGTGTTTGGCGGTATTGAGTCGGATGATGATTGCCAAGGCTTGCCGCTGTTGCTCGTTGCCGTCGCGGCACCAGAGCGAGACGATGCCCGTTTCGGCAGCGATCCGCACGCCGCGGTCCTCGTCGCACAAGGCCCGGCCCATCGCCATGTTCGACTGATAATCGCCCAGAAAGCCGAGCGCCAGCACGGCCGCCCGGCGCAGCTCGCGGCGCGGCCACAGCGTTAGCCGCTCGATCGTGCCGACGGTGTAATGCCGCGAGACTTCGCGGATAAAGGCCGCCGAATCCTGCTGGACGATATAGTTCTGGTACAGCCGCTCCAGCAGAGCGGCCCGCTCGTGTTCGCTCACTCCCGATGCTCCTCGAAAGAACCAGTTCCTAGGAGCCCGGCTGCTGGGAGCAGCCGGGCTGCTGCCGCGTGCTCCGAGCCAAGCTCTTCGCTCAGCTTCGATTCTAATTCGCCGGGGTCGTGTTGAACCAGTGGGTGCGCGCCGGATCGCGCCGGCTTTTTGCTTCCCTCGGCGCGCCGATTCGCCGACAATGGCAGCAGATAGCAGAGCGGAGGCGAGGATGGGCTGGTCCAGCAAATTCGTTCGAGCGGCGAGGTCGTGGAGGCCCACTTGGCGATCGCTGTGTGTTGCCGTCGCGCTGCTCTTGTCGGCGCGGCATCCGGCCACTGCCCAGGATGCCGTGCCCTGGCTCACCGGGCCGGCGCTCGCGCGGCGGCTTGCCGAGCCGGCGGACGTCGAGTGGAAGACGGGCGCGACGCTGCGCGATTCGCTGGGGCGATTGTCGCGGGCGATGCACGCGGCGATCGTGCTCGATCGGCGCATCGATCCCAGCCGCGAAGTGGACGTCAGCCGCAGCAACACAGCGCTCTTGGATGTGCTGAACGCCATTGCCGACAGGTTCAATCTGCGGCACGCCCAGCCCACGTCGTTCCCCCGCCCGGCGCCGGCCATCGCGGTCAAGCCGCTGGGCTCCGTCGTCTATATCGGGCCGAAATCGGTGGCCGACAACCTGCGGACCATCGCCGAAGTGCGGCGAGACGAGGTCCGCAAGCTGCCGGCCGCCCAGGCCGAGCGGCTCAATGCCCGCGCCGAGCTGCGCTGGGAGGAGCTAGCGACGCCGCGGCAGATCATGGCCGATTTGGCCAAGCGGTCGGGCGTGGCGATGACCGGCGTTGAGGAACTGGTGCCGCACGATCATTGGCCCGCGGGCGATTGGCCCGCCATGTCGTTCGTGGAGCAATTGACGCTGCTGGCGGCGCAGTTCGACCTCACCTTTCGCGTGGCGGCGGGCGGCAAACAGGTGCGGCTGGTGAAGCTGACGCCGGACGACGTGAAGATCGAGCGGACGCACACGATCGCGGCCAATGCGCAGAAGGTCGCCGAGGCCTGGCGCGCCGCCTGTCCCGACGCGGAAATCCGCCAGACGGGCAACAAGATCAGCGTCCGCGGCCGCCTGGAGGATCACGAGTGGCTCACGAGCCCGACCAAGACGAAGACTGCGGCGACGCCCACCAAAGGCAAATCCATCTACACCTATACGGTCAAGAACAAGGAGCTTGGCGTCGTGATCCGGCACCTGGCCGAACAGCTCAATCTGAAGCTGAAAATGGACGAGGAGATGATCGGGGCCGCGGGCATCGACCTCAAGCAACTCGTGACCTTCAGCGTCAAAGACGCGCCGATCGATAAGCTGTTCGAAGCGGCCCTGCCCGTCGGCCTGAAGTGGAAAACGCAGGGAAGCACGCTGGAGATTTCGCCGCTGAAGTGAGAGCAGCCTGCGTCGCTCGCATTAGCCGTACGGGCCGGGGAAACTGTACCCCAGCGTGCTATTGATCAGCCGCACGCCCCAATCCCAGATCGGGGCGTACGCCAGATAGCCGAAGAGCAAGAGGTACGCCCACCCCAGCGCGCGAGGCACGAATTGCTCGCGGCCCATCGCGGCTTGCTCGGCCTTGGGATCGGGCTTGGTTTCTTCTCCCAGCGGCGAATATCGCAGCGCGTACTCGTTCTCCAACTGGCGGATCGTGCCGAGCGCCAGAGCGCGCTCCGTTCGGCTTTGGGCCAACGCCCGCTTCCAACCCCTGCACAACGGCAGGCCGACCACCAGCGCGAGGCAGGCGCCCAGGATGACAATCGGGTCGAGTCCGCGACCGTGCGAATCGTGTTGAGCGGCCGCGACCTGCGGCGGCTTCGCCTCAACCGCCTTGGGCTCGGCGCTGGCCTTGGTTTCCGAGCTGGCCGTCCCGAATCCCATCTTGCTCGGCGCGAGGATGAGAATCAGCCCGGCCGCCAGGATGAAGTTCGCCGCGGCGAAGAACCACGTGTGGCGCTCACGCCGCCGCGCGGCCTCGTGGTAGGCGGCCAGGTTGATTTCGTACAGCCGGATGGCTTCCGGCCGCGAGAGCAGAGGAGCCTGCCCATTGCCGCGCGCCACGCCGGCGGCCTGCCACTCCGGGTAAAAACCTTGCTGCCCGTAGTATTGGCCGGATTCCAACATGGGCGTCACCTGGTCTGACGGCGGACACGAGAACACACGCACCACCGGTGCCTGCGGGCGCCGG
This sequence comes from Planctomycetia bacterium, assembly GCA_041497795.1. Taxonomy (GTDB): domain Bacteria; phylum Planctomycetota; class Planctomycetia; order Pirellulales; family S012-138; genus JBGQHD01. The sequence goes on along the minus strand of JBGQHD010000805.1, from coordinate 513 downwards.
GGTTACCACCAATCAATATGAACCGTAGGGTCGGCGCAGTCAACCACGGGATCGCACTAGCTCGACTAGCAGCCTGTCTGGCTGGGAAGTAGCGAGGCTCGCCGAGAGCTGAGGCAATGCCAGAAGTCTGGCAACTTTGGCTTCCTGTGGAATCGGCCGCGGCCGGCCCGACCTACCGCGCGGCTGGGAAGTGGTACGCCGGGTTGGTGACCTCGAAGTCGCGGTCGGTGAGGCCCTCGTCGAGCTTCAAGTCGGCGAAAGTGAATTCCTCGATCAAAGGGGGTTCCTCCCCGGTCTTGGCGGGCCAGCCATAGGCCTCGTAGCGAACGGGGAAGCCTAGCTCGTGATCGAAGAACACCCGCGCCCGGTAGAAGCTGAACTCGCGCCGCGCCGCGGGGCGGGGTGGGGTGGGTGATTTGCACGCTCAGGCAAGGGCGGTCGTTGATCTTCCTTGTCGATTACGGCCGCGGGAAGCCGTAGGCCGGGTTGGCGGCGTCGAAGTCGGCGTCGGTG
>JBGQHD010000804.1:0-3178 GCA_041497795.1 Planctomycetia bacterium | reverse complement strand
GCCGCGGGCAGCATGTCGCCGGCGATCTGCTGGATCGTGAACTCATCGAACGGCAGGTCGCGGTTGAGCGCGTCGATGACCCAATCGCGATACGGCCAGATCGACCGCGGGCCGTCGATGGTGTAGCCGTGCGAATCGGCGTAGCGGGCCACGTCGAGCCAGTGCCGGCCCCAGCGCTCGCCGTAGCGCGGCGAGGCCAGCAACCGATCGACCAACCGTTCGTAGGCCCCCGGCCGGTCGTCGGCCGCGAAGCGGTCGAGCTCCTGCGGCGTCGGCGGCAGGCCGATCAGATCGAGGTACACACGCCGGGCTAACGTGACTCGATCGGCTTCAGCCGACGGCTGCATGCCCAGGCTTTCGAGCTTGGCCAAGATGAACCGGTCGATAGCGTTGCGGCACCAGGCGGCACTACGCACCGAGGGCAGCCGTGGCGGTTTCACTGGCTGGAACGACCAATGCGTGCTCTTGCGCCGCGCGGCCGGGGCGATCTTTTCGTCAGGGGGGTACTTAGCTCCCTGATCGATCCAGCGCTTGAGCAGCGCGATTTGCTCGGTGGACAACGGCTCTTCGTCCAGCGGCATGCGCGGGATATCGCCGCCGCCGATAACCGCCTTGATGAGCAGGCTGTCGGCACCCTTGCCCGGCACAACACCGACCCCTTGGTCGCCGCCACGATGCACGAGCGATCCGGCATCCAAGCGCAGGCCGGACTTTTGCTCCTCCACGCCGTGGCAAGAGATGCAGCGCGCGGCCAGGATCGGCTTCACGTCGCGAGCGAAATCGACTGGGCCATCCGCCGCCAACGAGCGGCCGCCGACCAGCAGCAACATGAGAACACAGATTCGCATCCTAAAGCCCTTGGCATGGTCGCCGCACGACGAACGCTCGTGCGGCGCGAGGCTTCGGCAGGTCAACGGAACAGGCCGGGTAGCCGCCTGCACGTGGCCGCGTCTCTCCGAGACGCGAGCGAGTCTCGGAGAGACTCGCCCACGTGCCGCAGGGTCTGTCAGCGGCCAACACCCATCCAGATCGCATGTTACGCGAATCGACGCGGGCCAGCAAGCAAATGGGCGGCGGCGAACCCAGCACCCCGGCTGCTCCCAGCAGCCGGGGTGCTTGACGTCCGCGCAGGCTTGGGGCTCAGCCAAACAGCACGCCCATCAAGTTCTTTGTGCCCAGCACGCGAGGGCTGGCGAGCAGCTCGCCTGCGGGGAAGCCGGCAGCTTGGCCTTGCTGGAGGGCGAAGGTCCGGATGCGTTCGAAGACGTGCGACTTTTCCGGCGGGAATTGGGTCTTGTAGCAGGCCACGGCGGCCAGCTTGGCCTCCAGGGTCTCGGTGATATCGACCACGATGTGCCCCGGGCCGGGCGGGACGCCGAGCGAGCCGAAGGCCAGCGTGTAGTACATCTGGGCCGAGATCGTGTGCACCGGCAGGCCGTCGAAGTAGCTGTCCCACTTCGTGAGCCGGGAGTAGAACACGGCCGCGTCGGTGATCTGCACGGCCTGCCAGTGGTCGGGCGAGGCCAGCGGCGTCTTGTCGCCGAAGCCGATGACGAGCCGCGGGCGATACTTGCGGAACTCCTTGGCCAGGGCCACGCGGGCCTCGAACGTGTCGAAGAGCCGGCGGTTAGGCAGGTCGAGCGTCACTCGCACTGCCACGCCAAGGGCCGCCGCCGCGGCCTGGGCCTCGGCCAGCCGGGCTTCGGGACCGGGCGACTTGGGCGTCGGCTCGCCGTCGGTCAGATCGATGATGCCGACCTTGTGCCCCTGGCGGGCGAGCATGGCCAGTGTGCCGCCGCAGGCGATTTCCACGTCATCGGGGTGGGCACCGACGGCGATGACATCGAGCCGCGGGAAGTCGAGTTGAGGGCGATCAGTCACGGCGTTTCCGGTTTTGCGTAGTGGTGGGTGGCTGGGTCTGAGCGAAGCGAAGCCCCAGCCGGACGCGTGTGGCGGATCGAGTAAGACGTTGGTTAGCGATTCGGCTGGGGCTTCGCTTCGCTCAGACCCAGCCACCCCTCCGCGGCGTCGGCCGCGAACGTCGCCAAGTCACGGTAGAAGTCCTTGCTGTAGTGGGCCGACAGATGAGCGTGCGGGTAATCCCAGCGCGGCGGTTGGCACCAGGCCTGCCACCATTCTTCCTGAAGCCACGTCGGCTGCAAGTTATCGTACGCCGTGATGAAGAAGCCCAGGCGGTCGGTGAGCGGGCGACGGCGGCACGGCGCCCAGCGGTCGAGCATGGCTGCTTGGTCCGCTGAGAGGTCCCGCATCCAAGGCCAAATGCGAGCCGCGACGCGGCTATGGCGGATGGCATCGGCGTGGCTGCCGACGGGCGACAGCAGGGCGGCGAAGTCCACGTCGTTCCACAGCGTGGCGGCCAGCCCGGCCACGAGCGACCCCAGGCTGTTGCCGAACACGCCGACTTGCGTCGCCCCCTCGCGGCGCAGAAAGCCGATCAGCCCACGCACCTCGGCCAACCATTGGTAGAGGGCTGCGACAAAGAGGTCCGTGGACCAGAACATCGGCGAGCCGCTGAAGACGCCCTGCGGCGCTCGCTGGAGATGGCACGGCCCGGCGGGGATCAGCACGCGATAGCCATGCTGCGTGAACGCCCGGGCCATCCACACCGGGTGGACGTACTTATCCTCGTACGCGCCGTGCAGGAAAATCACGGCCCGCTTGGCGTCCGGCGGCCCCAGCGCGAGCCCGCGCGCGGTGCGGCATTCCTCCCACGGTGAGTCCACCGGACTGGCAAACGAGAAATCCCAGCACTTCTCGTCGATCGGCGCCGGGCCTCCGGGGGACTTGCCGGCGGGCGACTTGGCCGGCTCGAAACGCGGCTCGACCGCGTCGGGCCACGTCACTTCGGCCGGATCGCGCGGCACGGTGCTCGGCCGAGGCAGCTCGCCCCGCGGGCGGACGAACCGCACCAGCGTCATGCTCAACAGCCAATCGAAGCTCTGGGCCAGCGCGAGTTGGAGCAACGGCCCCGAAATGGTCGAGAGCGGTGGGGCTTGATAGAAGCGTCCGTAGAATCCGTGCAGGATGATGTTCACACGCGGAATGCGAATAGCCACGCCAACGCGTGGGCTGGTCACGTTCTCAGTCAATGAGCCGTGAAACCGCGTGAAACGCACGCCGCCACTCAGCGTGAGCCATGAGACCGGCTTGTACTGGT
>JBGQHD010000803.1:0-3180 GCA_041497795.1 Planctomycetia bacterium | reverse complement strand
GGACGACTCCGAACACCTCTCCGCTGGCGCAAGGCCGGTTAATGGCATTTACCCACGGTTTTGTCGAGATCTACTGGCTAGGGACCAGCCCAGGACAAGGCCGACCCAGCGCCGCGACAAGCCCGACCGCCGCCGCGTCGCCGCGAACCCGGTAGCACTCGCCACGCAGGACCAGCGCTCGGCAGAGGGCGTCATGGAGCAGGCCTTGGCCGAAGTGCTCGCCGATCCGCAGCAGCATCTTCTCGTCTTCCTCGAACGGGTGCGACAGCCGGCCGTTCTTCACCGCCAAGAGATCGCCCGCGAAGAGCTCCTTGGCAAAGCCGTTGTGCGGCCCCGGATCGCGCTGCTGCGGCAGGCTCTGGCGCTGCCAGTCCTGGATATCGGCCTCGGTACCGCCGATGATTCGTAGCGGCAGAGGCTGGGTGACGTTGCGGACCAGATCTTCGCCGGTGAGCTGGCGGACGACGTACTCCTCAGGGATCGAGCGGATCTTTCGCCGCCCATCGGTCAGCAAATAAACGATGTTGTGCATCTCGCCTTCGTTGTAGGCCGAGAGCCGCATCGGCAGGATCAGCTTGTCGGTCTTGAAGCGGAAGGCCATGGCCTGCACGTGGCCGTCGAAGGCCGACCCGGCCGGCAGCTTGGTATCGACCCCTTTCATCCGCGGCTTGGGATCGACGTTGGCCTTGCCGCCGACCTTGGCCTTCTCGGCCACAAAGCACCAGCGAGCTTCACGTACTCCTCGCAGGCGGCGTCCATCCCGGAGGGGTACTTATAGCCGTGGTCGTCCATCCAGCGCTTGAGTGCCTTGGCGCTACCGGCCTCCAGCACGGCCACCTCGTACATTCCGACGGCTTCCTGCTTGAGCACGCGGACTTCATCCTTGCCGAGCGCCAGCCCGTCAAAATCTCGCTTGCTCTGCCTGACCTCAGACCGAGAGAAAAACACCGTGACACCAGGCCGTGGGCGCAAGTCCACTACCACTTCCGGCGGGTCGATCGCCTTGGCGATCTGCGGGAAGATGTCCTCCGAGACCTTCCGCAGCGCCGGCGGCGTCGGGAACGAGATCAGCATCCCGAAGTCCTCGACCTTGCCGGAGAAGCCCGGCCGGATCACGAAGGTCTCAAGGCCGTCCTTGTAGAACACGTAGGTCTGCTCGTCGCCGACGCGGACGATCGACGTGTTGTCAGTCACGTAGATCGGCGGCACCATCCCGCAGGATCGGCGAGGGCTTGGCCAGAGCACCAGATGGCGACGAAAAGCCCAAATAGGGCAATGGCAGCTGTGTTCGCGCGTCGCATGAGATGTCTCCACGACTTGATGCGGCTTGCGATTGCCATCGGGCGACCAAGCCGGGCCATCTCCGGCGCACAACTCGCGCGGGTTCTTTCCGTCGGCACTGGCAACATAGACGCGAGCGCCTACCACGGTCCCTCCTTTCTCAAATTCGCCGCCTTTGGAGAAGGCGATCTGCTTTCCGTCGGGTGACCAGTCTGGCCAGCGCCCTTCGCAGAGCCGACGTTCCCCTTCGCCGTCGAAGCCGATCACGAAGACGCCTGCTTTCTCCTTTTCATGGAAGCGAGTTTCGCGCATGAACAGCAAACGTTTGCCGTCCGGCGAAAAGCGAGGGGTGGCCCCCACGGCGATGCGCCGCAGTTGGTTGCCGCCGCGGTGGATGACCCAGCATTCCGGCGGGCCCTCGTCCGCAGCGTAGGCATCGAAGGCGATCCACTCACCATCAGGCGAGAACGTTGGAGACCCAATGTACGGATACCGTACCGCGTGAGACGGCGAACGCGATGAGCAAAGAACGAACGGCGATGGACATCGGAATCCTCCAGAGAGTTGGAGACGTGCCGGGACTCGCGCCATCGTACCGATCTACAGGGCGAAATGCATCTCGGTCGCCCAGAAGAGGACGTTCCGGTTGCAGTGCAGGTGGCGGATTATGATGGTAGAGATCGTCGGCAGGACATCCCCACCGCCACGGTGCCCCACCCCCTGGCTCGGTCTATCCGGGCGCGGCAGCCGGTCGAGACGACGGTCGGCCCAGGTACTTCGAGGCCGCCTCCAGGACCGCGATGACTCGAGCTCAGGTTCCCGAAGTCTGGCAACTTCGGCTACTTCGAGAGGCGAGGCGCCGGCTTGCCAAAGTAGAATCCCTGGCCCAATTCAAAGCCTAATTGCAAGCAGGCTTCCTGCTCCTCGGCCGTCTCGACCCCTTCGGCGACCGTCGCTATGCCCAGGTCGCGGGCAATTTGGACCAGCGAACCCAGGATGTGCTGCTTGGCGAACGTGGAGACCGAAATCCCCCGCGTCAGGTCCATGTCGAACTTGAGGTAATCCGGCGACACTTCTGCCAATTCGAGCAGCCGGGCCTGCCCCGCGCCGAAGTCGTCGTAAGCCAGGCGCATGTCCAGATCGTCGAGGCGGGCCCGCAGCTCGCGCACGACCCTGGGGCTGGTCACGGCGGCTTCATGGATTTCCAGCACCAACGGTTTGTCGGGGTACTTGGTCCGCAGCTCGACGAGTGACCGGTACAAATCCGCCAGATCGGCCAGCTCGGCCGGATGAGTGTTGAGAAAGAGCGGCGGCGGATCGACGAAGCCGGCGGCGCAGGCCACGGCCTCCCAGCGGCAGATGCGGCTGAGCTCCGCTTCCTGCTCCATCGCCGCGGCCGCCGAGAACATAGCGGCGGGGTTCTGCAGCGGAGCGGGGCGAGTAGGTCGCCAGGGCTAATTGCTCAACGTGTCGTGGGTATCGTGCGACGAGCGGATATCGCGGCGGCCTACTTGAAGCACGTCCACGGCCCGGGCAGTATTCGCCGAGCCCTTCCCGCATACGCAAAAAGGGTCGGAGCGCGTGGCCCGCGAGTCCACCCCCTAGACCGCCCAACGCCGTGACGCCGCCCTGGAAGGCCGAGTGGGCGAGGTTCTGTTTCTGTTTCGCCCCCAGGTAGAGGCCACCGAGTCCGCCGAGCCCGCCCGTGAGGACCGCCCGTTTACGCCACGGCAAGTCAACTCAAACCAGCTCTGCAATCGGCTTCGCGCCTTCCGGCAGCAGGTACTGCGGCCTGCCGGAAGCATCCGGAAATTGTGCGTCGAGATCGATGCCAAGGACGTGGAAGACTGTGGCCATCAGCTCCCTCGGAGTGATGGGAGCAGACTTGGGAACCTCGGC
>JBGQHD010000802.1:0-3184 GCA_041497795.1 Planctomycetia bacterium | reverse complement strand
CCTTTTGGGCGCGGCGGACAAAGGCGCCTCCTGGCCGCAGTTTCTGGGGCCGGAGCGCAACGGCATCTCCAGTGAGACCGGCCTTCTGGAGCGCTGGCCCGAGGGAGGGCCGAAGGAGATCTGGCGAGTGCCCGGCGGCACCGGCATGTCGGGCATGGCCATCGACGGCGGCCGGCTCGTGACCATGATGCAGGACGCCGAAAAACAGTTCGTCATCGCGCTGGACGCCGCGACCGGCAAGAAGCTGTGGCAAACCCCAGTCGCTCCGCCCTACAAGAACCCCCAGGGCGACGGCCCGCGCGCTACGCCGACCATCGTCGGCGACACGCTCTTCGCCTACACCGGCGAGGGAATTCTCGCCGCCCTCTCAGCCGCCGACGGCAAGCTGCTTTGGTCGCACAACGTGCCCAAGGAGCTGGGCGGCGAGCCCGCCGAGTACGGCATGGCCTGCTCGCCGCTGGTGGTGGGCGAGCGGGTGATCGTGACGGCCGGCGCTCCGCGGGGCACCGTGGCGGCCTACGACGCGGCCACCGGCAAGCTGGCCTGGACCGCCGGCAGCGAAGACCCGGCCGGCTATTCCTCGCCGGCGCTGCTCGACGTCGGCGGCAGGCGGCAGGTGGTCGTCATCGACGGCGTCGCCGCGCTGGGCCTCGACCCGGCGAAGGGAGACATCCTCTGGCGCCATCCCTATGAGACCGAGTTCAACTGCAACACGGCCACGCCGGTGGCGGTCAAAGGCCAGGTGCTCCTCTCCTCTGCCGAGAACCACGGCAGTGTGCTGCTGGCCCTTTCGCCGAAGGGAGATAAATTCGACGTCCGCGAGGTGTGGTCGTCCCAAGGCACCAAGAGCGTGCTGCGGAGCGAATGGCAAACGTCGATCCTGCTGGGCGGCTACCTGTACGGCATGGACAACGTCGGCAGCGCCGGCCCGGTGACGCACCTCACCTGCATCAAGGCCGACACCGGCGAGCGGGCCTGGCAGAAGCTCCGCTTCGGCAAGGGCAACTTCATCGCCGCCGACGGCAAGCTGTTCATCACGACCGTGAAGGGCGAGCTGGTCGTCGCCCGGGCCACGCCCAAGGACTACGAGGAGATCGGCCGCAAGGAAGTGGTCGGCTTCACCCGCCAGGCCCCCGCGTTGGCGGGCGGGCTGCTCTATCTGCGGGACGACGCGGAGATCGTGTGCCTGGACGTGCGGAAGTGACACGCTACGTGGGGCACGTTTATAAACGTGCCCGGTAGACCGGGCGGGCTGGAAGCCTCCCTCGACCTGGCAGCCTGAAGCGACATAAGAGTCGGGCACGTTGAAAAACGTGCCCCACGTCACACGCGTTCCGCGTAGGCCGTCGTATCGGGGATGCCGGCCTGGGCGAAGGCCCGCTGGCGCTCCGCGCACTTGTTGCAGCGGCCGCAGTGGAAACCGCGCACCGGCCGGATGCAGCTCCAGGTGAGGCCGAGGGGGAAGTCGTGCCCGCGAGAAAGCACCTCGGTCTTCGACAAGCTGCGATACGGCTGCACGATCCGCAGGCGGCCGTCCAAGGCGCGGTTGATGACTTCGCCGTAGGCCCCGAAGAATTCTCGCGTGCTGTCCGCGAACGGGTTGCCGCCCAGGTGGCCCAGCGCGATCGTGTCGATCCCTTGCAGATGGCACCAGACGGCCGTCGGGGCCAGCAGCAGCAGATTGCGGCCGGGTAGGTAGACGGCTTCGTCGGGCGTCTTTTCGTCCGGCACGCCCTGGCCGGTGGCGCTCCAGTGCTCGCCGTAAACGCCGCGCACGGGGGCCTCGAGCACCGTCAGCTCGTCGGCGCGCGAGCCGTGCAAGGCGGCCAGGAATCGCCGCAGCGCGTGCTCCTCGTCCTGCTCCCAGACCAGCCCGAAGCGCACGTAGACCGGCGCCACGCGAACCGGCGGCGGCGGGCCGCAGGCCAGCTCGGCCAGCAGGATCGCGCTATCCAATCCGCCGCTAGTCAGTACGGCGACGGCGTCGCCGGCTAAAGTTGGGAGCGGAGATAAATCGAACGGCTTAGCCACGTGCCTGCTACTTTGACCAATCACTGCAAGACGTAGAACACCACGGACGCCAGCAGTCCGATGCAAATCAGCACGACCACGACGACGCGAAAGCGGACTTGGATCGGAGAGTCGCCGCCGGCCGCCTGGTCGGGAAACTCGCTGGCGATGAACTCGTCGTAATCGAAGTCGTCGTCCTCTTCGCCGTAGTCGGTTGGCAAGTCCAGCTCTTCCCGCTGGTGGTCCTCGCCCCAGCCGCACTCGTCGCTGGCCCCGCAGTGGCGGCAGAACGTCGCGGTAAGCGGCAGCTCCGCGCCGCAACACTGGCAGTGGAAGTAGTCGTCGGCCGACTTCGCGCGATTGGCCACGGCGGCGGCGTCTCCTCACTTGGAACGCTAGGCGACGGGTTCGATGGCCGGCGCCGCCTCGCGCGTCGCGGGGATGCTGCACCAGACGCCTAAGCCAATCAATATCGCGCCCGCGATCAACATCGCCACGGTAGTGACCGGCACCATGACGGAAGAACCGACGCGCATGGTCAGCCGAGCGGAAACCCCGCTGGCGTTGGCGCTCGCTCGCGGTGAAATGCCCACCGAGCGCGACGGACCAAACCATTGCAGGCACACGGCGGCGATCAGGCAGACGAAGCCCAGCGCGATCAGCAGCACGACAACCGTCGTGCCGGGTCGCTGCCGAGTCCGTGAAAGCGCCAAACACAAGGCACGGATCAGCTTCTCGCCGATCACTAGCAGCGCCAAGGTCAGGCAGCCCACGATCCCGCCGCTAATGACAAGTTCCCAGTGGTCGTCCAAGGAGGGTAGCCCGGAGGCATCCCAAAAAGGCACCGCCCCCAAGAAGCCAACTGACGTTGCGACCGCGAGAAATAGCCAGATCATCGATTCGACCTCCGTTGACCGCTTCACAGCCGCACCGTGACCCCCCGCGACGCCATCACCTGCTTCGTCTGCCGGATCGTGTACTCGCCGAAGTGGAAAATGCTCGCCGCCAGCGCGGCGTTGGCTTTGCCCAGCAGGATGGCGTCGGCCAGGTGTTCCGGCCGGCCGGCGCCGCCGCTGGCCACGACGGGGATCGTCACCGCCTCGCTGACGGCCCGCGTGATCTCGATATCGTAGCCGTTTTTCGTGCCGTCGGCATCCATGCTGGTGAGCACGAT
>JBGQHD010000801.1:0-3194 GCA_041497795.1 Planctomycetia bacterium | reverse complement strand
GGGTGGGTCATGTTGGGATTGGGCGGGTAGCCGGTGTGCATGTAGTAGCGGCCGCGGCCGTGGTCGGCCTCGCGGGTGTTCATCGAGCGGATGATGGCCAGCTTGTCCATCACCTTGGCGGTCAGCGGCATGTGCTCGCTGATCTGCACGCCGCTGGCCTTGGTGCTGATGGGCTTGAACTCGCCGCCGGTGGGGGCGCCGGGCTTGAGGTCCCAGATGTCCATCGTGCTGGGTCCGCCGCCCATCCACATCATGATGGCGCCCTTGCCGTTCTTCTTCAGCTCGGCGGCGTTGGCCCACATCGTGTCGGCGAACGACAGTGCCGTGCCGGCCATGGCGCTGGCGCCGGCCAGGTGTTGCATGAAATGCCGACGCGACATGCCGTGGGGAGTAGCGAACCTCATGGTATTCTCCGGGTAGGTCTGCTCTGCGGTGGTTTGGGAGGGAACGATCAGGAAGGAAATTATCGCCGCGGCGAGCGGAGGCCAGACGACGCCTCCGCTCACCCGGCGACGGTGGGCAAACTAATGCTGCAGGATGAACTCGTTGGAGTTCAGCACGACCCAGAACACGTCTTGGACGGCCTTCAGGGCATCGCCGCGGTGGTTTTTCCATGCGACTTCGGCGACATCCTTCTCTGCCTTCGTCGGTCCACGGCCGAGCGCGGCCATATAGAGATAGCCGATCTTGTCCTTGACCTTCGGATCGGTCGCCACGCGATGGAGCATCGTCCCTCCCTCGCCGCTGATGGCCTTTTGGATGAGCTCGCCGTTCCACATCATCAGCGTTTGGGGAATCGTGCCGTTGAAAGTGGTCGTCTCGTCGTTCTCGTCCGTGCCAAAGGCAACCGCGAACTGGCGGAGCCACTGGTTCTTCATCTTTTCCTGCTCTTCGTAGCTGCCGCGGGCCTTCTGGGCGTCGCTGGCGGCGATCAGCGATTCGTACAACTCTTCCGCCCTCATCTGCCGCAGGTAGAAGTGGCTGAACAGCGGGCGCTCGCCCCGGCTGGGGTCGTCCTTATAGTTGCCGCCCGTGTGGTGCTTGTGGTCGCCGACGAACTTGCTGGACAGCGAATACGCCTCCGACAGCGTGATCCAGCGGATCAACTGCCGCAGGTCGAAGCCCTGCTTGGCGAAGTCGGCCCCCAGCTTGTCGAGCAACTCGGGGTGCGTGGCCTGATTGTGCGGGCCCATGTCGTCGATCGGCTTGGTGAAGCCGTAGCCGAAGAAGTGGCCCCACGTCCGGTTGACGATGGCCTTCGACATCTGCGGGGAGCTACGGATCATCTTCGCCAGTTCGTCGCGGCGCCGCACGTCGCCCACGAAGCCGCTCTTGCTCTTGATCGGGGTGCCGTCCACGAACACGGGGAAGCTCACCTTCAGCACGCCGTTGCGCTGCTCCCAATAGATCTCGGCCTCCTTCGGGTCGGCCGGCTGCCCTTCGCCGCGGAAGTCGCCGTCCCGCAGTCGTACGACCGCATCCCGCTGGTTGCGCGGGGCGGAGCGCAGGGCTTGGGTCTGGCGGAAGAAGGCGTTCATCTGCCAGAAGGCGTCCTGCTTCCAATCGTTAAACGGATGGTTGTGGCACTGCGTGCACTGCACTTGCAGGCCCAGAAAGACCTTCGCCACTTTGGCCGTGGCGGGGGCGGCCTTCTCGTCCAGATTGTCGAGGAGGAAATTGACCGCGCCCTGGTAGTCCTTTTCGCCCGGCTGGTTGGCCCCCTCGGCCGACACCAGCTCGTACACCATTTCGTCGTAGGGCTTGTTCGTCAGGAACGCTCGGCGGAGGTACTGCTGCATTCCGGTGCGGCTGACGTTCGTGCGGTTACCGGTGCCGCCGGTGCGGCCGATGAGGATGTTGGTCCATTGCGTGGTGAAGTTGCGGGCGTACTCCTCGACGTACTCGTCGGACTCGGTGAGCTTGCGCACCAGGTTGAGCCGCCGGTCCGGCGAACGATCCGACGAGAACTTGGTCAGCTCCTCCACTTTGGGAACACGGCCCAGCAGGTCGAGGTAGACGCGGCGGCACCATTCGTATTCGGTGGCCGGGGCCGAGGGGACGATGCCGTTATCGGTCCACCCCTGGCGGATGTACTTGTTAATGTACGCGATCACGTCGCGGTCGGAACTCACCCCCGGCGTCGTCGGCGTGCGGGAGGTAGCGCCGGATGAGGTGGCGCCGGCTGATGTAGTGCCGGCTGTGCCCGACGACGCCGGCGCGGCCGTGGGCGTCGTCGGTTTGCTGGGGTCCGCCGCGCAGACGCGCAGCGGCGTGAGGAACGCGGCGGCCAGCATCGTTCCTGCCATGAACGTGCCGGCGCGTGCGCACCCGTAGAGGAACGGTCGAAACATACTCTGCTCTCCTGAAATTGCCTGGAAGTGCTCCACGTAGCGTCTCATCGTAAACGAACCAATGCCCATGTCAACGACGCAGGCGACGTAAGTCCCAAAGCCCGGCCAAGCTTTCCCCCCAAGCGGATGGCTCGAAAAATTGGTTCGAGCGCCAGTCCCGTTCTGCTCCGGGTTTCGCGAGGATGGGTTGGCCTGTGGAAGGGACAAACCGGCGGCCCCCGAACTCGGGGCCGATGGCCTGCCCGCCCGCCATCCGCGCGCGACGCCACCGCCTGGGAAGACACCGCCTGGGAAGACACCTTGCCGCCTCGTCAGCCGCGTTGGCTGGTAATGAGGAAACCAACGATGGGCCGTGGGCAAACGGTCGTGCCACGGTCTTGCGCTTCTCCGCCGGCCCTGAAATCAAGACAGAATGATTGCGGGGGCTGCTGGGCCGATGGCGGTGGTGAGGCTCGTTGGCGATCGGCGGCCACAGCCCGTGAATATCGGCTTTGGCGAGGGCCGTGTCAAGAAACTTCCGCTCCCGTCCGGCGGCGATGCACTTTCCGAAGCGCATCACCCCCGTCCGGTTGTGGGCTCTGCGCCGCCTCTGGTTGCCAAGTCGGTTATGCTAGGCCGAAGCTGGCAGGCCGCGACGGTGGCCCGGCCGGCGACCTCGATCCTTGAACCCAGCCTGCCAGAAAAGACGAACGATGAACGTGACACGCCTTCTCCAGGCCATCGACTTCGCCGCGGACAAGCATCGCGCCCAGCGCCGCAAGAGCGCGGAGGGCGTGCCCTACATCAATCACCCCATCGGGGTGGCGCGGCTGCTGGCGGAGGTGGGCGGCGTGGAAGACGAGG
>JBGQHD010000800.1:0-3197 GCA_041497795.1 Planctomycetia bacterium | reverse complement strand
GGCGTGCTGCTCGTTGAGCTGCTCCAGCAGGCGGTGCGTGTCGGCTTCGCTACGGCGGTTGACGAAGTCTCCCTGACGGTGCGGCACCAGGTTGCGGATCGGCTCGTCGGTGCCGGGATAGATCACCGTGCCAGAGTGCTGGCCGGACAGGAAGGCCGAGTCCCAGTTCTTCGTGCCGTTGGAGGCCAGCCCGCGATGGTCGGGCAGCACGACGAACGTGGGCAGGTTCTCGTTCGTCGATCCCAGCCCGTAGCTCACCCAGCAGCCCATGCCGGGAAAGCCGGGGAGCTGAAACCCGGTGGCCTGGAGCAACGTCCCCTGGCTGTGCACGCCGGTCTTTCCGACCACGTTGTGGACGAAAGCGATATCGTCCACCACCTGGCCGAGCGGCGCGACCACCTCGCTGAGCGGCTTGCCGCAGCGGCCGTACGGCTTGAAATCCCAGATGGGCCGCAGCCACGGGCCGAGGCCATTCTGAAACGCCTCGACGTGCTCGCCAAAGTCTGATGGCTGGCCGTGTCGCTTGACGAGCTCCGGCTTGAAGTCGAAGAGATCGAGATGGCTGGCCCCGCCGGCCATGAAGAGCTGCACCACGCGCTTGGCCTTGGGGGCGAAGTGCGGCCCGGCCTGCTTGGCGGCAGGCTCGGCGGCCAACACGCCCTGGTCAGCCAAAAGGCTCGCCAGTGCGATTCCCCCCAGGCCGCCGCCGAATTGCCAGAGGAACTCGCGGCGGGAGCGGAGCGGCGTACGCACGTCGGGCTGACGCCTCGACGCTCGCCGGGAGGCTCCGCTTCGGACTCGCATGCTCTTCATCGCATCTCAATCCACGAACAGGAACTCGTTCACGTTGAGGATCACTCGGCAGGCATTGGCCAGGCCGTGGGCTCGCGCCAGGTCGGTCAGGCCAGCGAGTTCTGCTTCCGTCGGCTGCCGCAACAGGGCTAGACGGTACGCCTCGCGGATCCTGACTTGTAGATCGGCCGCGGCGCTTCCTGGTGCCGCTCGGCTCGCGGCACCTACTTTCAACCGCTCGGCAAAGTGCTTCGACATAACGAGCATCAGCCCGTCGTTGAGCATCGCCAGGGCCTGGGCCGTCGAGACCGATTCGTTCCGCTTGTCCACGCGCATCGAGGGGTCGGCGCAATCGAGCGCGGCCATGAACGGCTGCGGCTGCGAGCGGACGATGAAGCGGTAGATCGCGCGGCGGTAGACGCTGGGGTCGGCCGGATCGTGCTTGCCGTACTCGTAGTGCGGCGAGTGCTCGGGGTGCTCGACGACGAAGTCCTGAAAGCTCGGTCCGCCCATCCGCCGGTCGAGCTGGCCGGCCACCGCCAACACGGCGTCGCGCACCGACTCGGCGTCGAGCTTGCGGCGGTTCATCCGCCAGAGATAGACGTTGTCGGCGTCAGTGTAGACAGCTCGCTCAATGTGGTCTGCTGGCTCCGCGAACGGAAACGGCTCGCGGAGCAAGCCGGCCACACTGCGAGAGCTGTCCAGAATACTGCTCTGCCTATAAACGGCGCTGGTGACGATCAACCGGTGCAGCCGCTTGAGCGACTGCCCCCCGCCCTGGAACTCGGCCGCCAGCCAGTCGAGCAGCTCGGGGTGGCTCGGGCGCTGCCCCATGTGGCCGAAATCGTTGGGCGTATCGACGATCCCACGGCCAAAGTGATACTGCCAGACGCGGTTGACGATGCTCCGCCACGTCAGCGGGTTCCGTGGATCGGTGATCCAATGGGCCAGGGCCGCGCGGCGCTGCCCCTCGTCGGACTCGTGGGACACGCGGCTCGCGTGTCCGTCGTCAGGCACGCGAGCCGCGTGCACCACGGAAGCCATGACCTTCGACAGCGAGGCGATCGCGCCGGGCTGGACCTCGTTGCCGGGCCGCTTCACGTCGCCGCGGGAAAGCACGCGGATGACGCGCGGCCGTCCGCCGTCGGGGCCGGTGCCGCGGAACGTTCCGCTGCCGTTGTGCACCGTGCCAGCATACACCACGCGCTGCGGCGGCAAGCGGGCCAGTTCGGCGGCAACTGCGGCCAGGTCGCGCGCCACGGCCTCGTGCCGACCACGGAGCGAAGGATCGGCCGCGGCACGTGGCCGCGTCTCTCCGAGACGCGAATGCGAGTCTCGGAGAGACTCGCCCACGTGAGCGGTCATCTTGGGCACGATCGCGGCCCGCTGGGCTTCGAGATCGGCGATTTGCTTGGCGTCGCGCTTGGCGACGCGGCCGTAGTAGTATCCGTCGGTCAGGTTGACTCGGCCCCAGCGCGGCGCCACCTCAATCGAATCGAGCGAGGTCACCGTTGCACCCAGGGCCATGTTGCGGCCATCGCCGTCGAGCACGTGCAGCTCCGCCAGCGCGAAGATGTAGTCGCTCTGCCGCGGGGCCAGCTTCGTGGCAGTGATGCGCACATAGCGGGCCGTGCGGCCACCGACGGCGATCGAGCGCGGCGTCACGCCGGGATTGGCCACGTCGGCCTTCGTCTGGTCCTCGGCAACGATCACGCCGCCGGCGAAGCGCTCGTCGTCGCTCAACTCCACCTTGAACCGCGCGGGGAAGCCGAAGCCGGCGCCGATGCTGTTGAAGTCGTCGTGACAGCCGACATAGGTGATCTCGGCGATCTTCCTCGGCGAGCCGAGATCGACCTGCACCCATTTCACGACATCCTGCTTGGCCTCGATGCCGCTGTGCCAGCCGAACTCGAGGCGCACCGGCGCCGCACCGGCTTGCTTGGCTTCCGCAATCAGACGCTCCAGAATCTCTAGCCGCCGTCCGCCGACCTTCGCCAAGAGTTGATCCAGCTCGGCCTTCTTGGCGTTGAGTTCACTCTGTCGAGCCAGCAACTCGCCTCGCCGTTTGGCGACCGCCGGGTCGAGATCGTAAGCCTTGTCCGCGCGGTCCACGGCCGCGAACACCGCTTGCAGGCGGTAGTAGTCCTCTTGCGTGATCGGATCGAACTTGTGGTTGTGGCACTGGGCGCACTGCACCGTCAGGCTGCAAAACGTGCCCAGCGTGTTGCCGACCATGTCGTCGCGGTCCAGGTGCCGGGCGATCAGGCCGTCGATCTTCGTCTCGGGCAACTCGGCGTGGCCGATGAAGTCCCACGGCCCGGCCGAGATGAAGCCCAGCGCCTCGATGCCGTCGGCGGTGCCCGGATAGAGCACGTCGCCGGCGATCTGCTCCTCGATAAACCGCT
>JBGQHD010000799.1:0-3202 GCA_041497795.1 Planctomycetia bacterium | reverse complement strand
TCATGTCATTCTGAGCGCAGCGAAGAATCTCGCACGCCGACGCGAGAGACCCTTCGCTGTGCTCAGGGTGACAAAGTGTGCGGCGAACGTCCAACATCGAACGTCCAACATCCAACATCGAACCAAGACCGGACTTTCCAACTGACAGCCGCGATGCAGCAGCCATCCGAGACCACGCCGCAGCCTCCTCGCCGCGACACGGCCCCGCCGCGCCCGACGGTCCCCGCGCGCCCTGAGCGGCCACAACCCCCAGCGGAACAGCAGTCGCCGACCTCCGGCTGCCTGGGCCTGGCGTTGGCCGGCGTGGGGACCATGATCGTCATTGTGTGCCTGGTTCTCTTGAGCAGCGGGCTGTTCGCGTATGCCCTGTTAGTCGGCGGGGCGTTCTTCGCCTACGCCTTGTTCCACTACGCCGTCTGGGGCTGGTGGCTCTCCGGCTGGATTCGTCGCGAGGTGCAGGAGGAAGAGGCCGCCGTGGAGCCCGAGTTGTCGGAGTAGAGGCTCGGCGTTGGAGGTCCGGGTTCGATGTTGGATGTTCGATGTTCGATGTTCGATGTTGGACGTTCGATGCTCCGCGCGTTTTCGAGACGAACATCGAACATTGAACGTCCAACGTCCAACATCGAACGAAAACGCTGAGGCTTCCCGAACGCGCGAATCCCTGCCGCCTTTGCCGGTCCCGGCGAGCAGGCAAGCTGCGCCGGTGGCGAGCACTTTAACTAACGCCGCGCCGGTAAAAGAGCCGATATCGTGGCCACGGAGGAGCGCGCATGGCCCCACGGGTGGAACAGGAACGTCGTGGCATGAAGTTGCTGCTAGCCGTGCTAGCGCCGTTTCGCAAACCGCTGGTGATGGCGGCGCTGTGCGGCTTTCTGGCCGGAGTGGCGGCCTTCTGGGGCGCGCGCGGCATGTACGGCTGCGGCTGGCGGCCCTTGGGCGGCGGTGACGTGTTCAGCTATGACGAGGTCATGGCCGCCCGCCGCAACGCCCGCTATGCCAGCCAGTCGCTGTCCAGCTTCCTGGGCGACGGGAAGCGGGGCGACGACTGGCGGCAGTATCTCCGGCTCGACGAGTTGCAGGCGGAGTTGGGCGACGGCGACTACTTGCCGCCCCCCTCGAAACGCGACCCCGGCCTGATCCGCGACGTCGTGGCCCGGCTCTCGGAGAACTATCCCGGCTTGGAGCTGCAACAGTTCGCCGGTCTCCGTTCGGCCCTCTCGGCCTACAGCAAGATGCTCGGGATGTCGGATCCGGCGCCGTCGCGCCCCGCCCCGCCCGAGGCCCGCACGGCCACGACGCCGCAGCCGCGGTATCGGTAGCGCCCGGGCCCGACGCAGAACCCAGTCAAGATCGAAGGAGTGCCCCCGAGGAACCTGGGCGCACGATGCACTTGGCCACGAAGCGAATGCGACCCCGGCCAGCTTGACTGGCCGGTGAAGAAGTTTGGCGAGCTAGCTAGCCGCCCTCCGAAAACCCGTCACCCTCTCCTGCCTATTGCCTGTACCCACGGGCTATCCGGGCGGAGAGGGCGACGTTTTTCGCTCACACTAGCTCGACGCGCAACATCCGCGATCCTCCCTCGCTTGCGCGTCGGGCTCGTGTGCAGTGCCAGCCGCATCAGCCAACCGGCCAATTGACTTCCCAGCCGGTCCCCAGCAGACTGGAGGTACGGCCCTCGCGCCGTCGGGTCGCTGGATGATGGGGACATGATAACGTCTCCGGCCAGCGGCCAGCCACGGGAATGCTCTCTCGCTCTGGGTTGGGACCGGGCCTATGGCCGCGCTGGAAATCATCACGGGAGCCCGTGCCGGTGAGATCGTCGATCTCACCGAGGCCGAGACGCTGATCGGCCGGCACCCCGCCTGCTCGATCGTGCTGCCGCTGCACACGGTTTCCCGGCGCCACACGCTCATTCGCCACAGCGACGGCGGCTATACCATTCAAGACCTGGAGAGCCTCAACGGCACCTACGTCAACGGCGAGCGCGTCGAGGCCGCCACGCGGCTCAAGAACCGCGACGTGATCCAGCTCTTCGACATCGTGATGGTCTTCCACGAGGGGCCGGTGGTGCCCGAGGGTTCCACCTTCGGCGAGGCAAACCTGAACCTCACGCTGCACCTGCTGCAGGACGACACCACCGACCCGCCCGACGCCCAGGAGGTGCTCTCGGCCGCGGATGTGAACCGCCAGTCGCACATCAAGTCCGGCGCCGACGTGAAGCTGACCGCCGTGCTGGAGATCACCCGCAGCTTGAGCGGCTCGCTCGACGTGGCCGAAGTGCTGCCGAAGATTCTGGACAACCTGTTCTTCGTCTTCCCCCAGGCCAACCGCGCGTACATTTTGTTGGCCGACGAGCACACCGGCGAGCTGAAGCCGCGGGCCACCAAACGCCGCGACCGCAAAGAGACCTTCGGTCCCATGAGCCGGAGCATCGCCCAGCGGGTGATGTCGCAGCGCGAGGCCATCCTCAGCAGCGACATGGCCGGCGAAGGGCTGAGCGGCAGCGATTCGCTCTCCGAGTTGCACATCCGCTCGATGATGTGCGCCCCGCTAATGGGCCCCTCGCAGGTGCCGCTAGGCATCATTCACGTCGAAACCAACGAAGTGCTGCACCGCTTCCAGCGAGAGGATCTCGACGTGCTGGTGACCATCGCCACCGTGGCCGGACAGGCGCTCGAATATGCCCGGGCGCACGAAGCCCTGCTCCGCTGGGACCGCAAAGAGCGGGAAATGAACATGGCCCGAGACGTGCAACTGCAGTTCCTGCCGCAGCGGCTGCCGGAGCTGCCGGGCTATCGATTCTTTCATCATTACGAGGCGGCACAAGAAGTCGGCGGCGACTACTACGGCTATATTCCGCTGAACAAGGGACGCCTGGCCGTGGCGGTGGCCGACGTGTCGGGCAAGGGCGTGCCGGCCGCGCTGTTGATGGCCCGGCTGTGCTCCGAAATCCGGGCCTGTTTGCACGATGCCAGTACGGTGGGCGAAGCGCTCACGCGGCTGAACCGCGAGCACCTCGAGTCGATGCTCGGCGGCCGGTTCGTCACCCTGGCCATCTGCCTCGTCGATCCCCGCAAGGACGAGGTGACCGTCGCCAACGCGGGGCACCTCTCGCCGCTGCTGCGCCGCGCGGCCACCCGCGAGGTCGTGGAATTGGGGACGGAGGCCAAGGGCCTGCCGCTGGGCTTCGGCACGGACCACG
>JBGQHD010000798.1:0-3206 GCA_041497795.1 Planctomycetia bacterium | reverse complement strand
GTCAGCGTGGCGATCATCGACATCGTCACCAACCGCCGCGCCAATCTGCACAACGAGTTGCTGCGCCTGCTGGAGGTGGATGAAAAGCTCGACCTCCCGGCGGAGTCCAGTCTCTATGCGGCGGCCTATCGCCCGGTACTGCGAGGCGAGCAGCCCGAGATCGACCTGTGGACGGCCGCCTTCGAGGTGGGCCAGGATCTGCCGGTCATGCCGCTGGGGCTGACGAGCGAGCTGTTCGTGCCGATCGACTTTGCGGCCACCTATCATGAAGCCTGCCGGCGGCGGCGCTTGGCGTGAGGCGCCGCGGCAGCCAAGGCCGCCGCTAGCATCGCCAGCGGTCATTGGCTGGCCGCGGCAACATGCTCGCTGCGCCGCCAGTTACGGCAGTTCTTCTTCCGCCAAATCCCGGCCGCGCCTATACTAGCGCGCGGAAGTGGACTTGCGTTCGATTCTTGCCGGTCATCCGCTGCATGGCCACCGCGCGCCAACTTGGGCTGATTTGGGTCGGCCTCGCCCTTGCGCCGTTGGCTGCCGCTCGGGCTCAGCCGTTCGAAGAGTCCGGCCGCGGAAATCTCTCCGAGGCCACCTCGATCGAAGTCGTGGACAGCGCCGCGCTCAACCACCTTACGCGGGTTAACGAGTACCTGGCCAACCAGCAGTGGGAGAACGCCGTCGCCACGCTCCGCAAGGTGGGCGAGCAGTACGGCGACGGCCTGGTCAAGGTCGAGGACCGCAGCGTCCACGGGCGGAACCGGCTGACGGCCGCCCGCTACGTCAGCATCCGCCACTATTGCCAGATGCGGCTGGCCGCCTTGCCGCCGGAGGCCCTGCGACTCTATCGCGAGCAGGTGGACGACGCAGCCCGTGCCGCCTTCGAAGCGGCTTCGCGCACTCGCGACCGGCGGGCCTTGCGGCAGCTCATCAGCGAGTTCTTTTGCTCCAGTATTGGGGACGATGCTTTGTTGCTCTTGGGCGACCTGTCGCTCGAGTCGGGCGATTACGCCGCGGCCCGCGATGCGTGGGAGCGGATCACGCCGATTGAGGCCCGGGGGAATTTCGTCCGGGTCCCCAAGGCCCTGTTCGAAAAGGTCCGTAAAGCGCCCGGACCATTCGCCGCCGACCTGCCGCTCCTGGAAAAGTGGTATCGCGCCAAAGACAGCCCCGTGGCCCCCACGTACGACCTGACCACCGAAGAGTTGCCCGCCGACGTCGAGCGCCGGCTGGCACGGTTCTGGTCGTGGCACGGGCTGATCGACGCGCTCAAATACCCGGACGCCCAGATCGAGCTGGCCGACGTGGACGCCCGGTTGCTGCTGGCGTCGATCATGGAAGGCTCGACGGAGCGGGCACATCGCGAGCTGAAGCACTTTGCCGAGCTGCATCCCAAGGCCGAGGGCCTGCTCGGCGGCAAGCGCGTGCACTATGCGACCGCGCTGACCGAACTGCTGGCGGAAAGCGCCGCCTGGCACCAGCCGGCGACGACCACCGATTGGCCCACCTTTGCCGGCTCGAGTGACCGCAACGGAGTCCGCCCCGGCGAGATCGACGTGCAGGGCAAGCCCTGGAAGATCGAGCTGCCGAAGCTGGTGCTGCCGGCGAGATGGGTTGCCGAGCCGGCCAACGCGGGGTTTCGTCCGAGCCGAGTGGCGGAGGGTCCCCCTGCGGAGGGTGACCCAAGCAAAGACCCGCCGCTCAGTTTTCTGCCGGTGATCGTGAAGGACAAGCTGCTCGTTTGCAGCGATTCGGCGGTGTATGCCTTCCACTTGAGGGACGGCACGTCGGCGTCGCCGATCTCCAAGCGAGGCATCATCTTTCCCCCGAGTGCGAAGAAGGACGACGGCACGGAGGAGGCGCCCAGCGCCATGCCTCGCGAGTCGTTCCTGGGGACGCCACGCTTCACGCTCACGGTGTCCGGAAACAAGGTCTTCGCCCGCATCGGCACGCCCTTGACGGCGGCGATGGAGACACCCTTTCCGCAGCAAGGCGAGACAAAGATTGTTTGCCTGGACCTTTCGGACCCCGGCCGCGTCGTCTGGGATCAGGCGGCCGGTGACGACTGGGCCTTCGAAGGCCCGCCGGTGACCGACGGCGCGCGCGTCTACGTGGCGCAGCGACGGCGTGGGGCCACGGCCCGCACGCGCGTGGTGTGCTATGACGCCGAAACGGTCAAAGGGCACGAACCCGTCATGCGCTGGCAGCGGTTCATTTGCGCGGCCAACACGCCCGCCGGCGGCGGGCGCCACGAATGCACGCACAACTTGCTCACCTTGCACCAGGGAACGTTGTACTACAACACGAATCTCGGCGTCGTGGCGGCTCTCGACGCCCAGGATGGCACGATCCAATGGCTCACGGCCTACCAGCGGGCCAAGCCCTCGGGCGGCGCCCCGGCCTTCTTCCAGCGTGACCTGAATCCGTGCCTCTATCACAACGGCATGCTGTACGTTGCGCCTTCCGACTACGACGGCATCCTGGCGATGCGCGCGGCCACGGGGCAAATCGTCGGCGCGGTCCTGGAGAACTCGGCGGACAAGGGAGCCGGGCAAAAGAAAGGGGCCACGGCCGTCCATCTCCTGGGCGCCGTCGGGGACTCTTTGATCGCCAGCGGCGACATGCTGTGGTGGTTCGATATCCGCCACGCGCTGCTGGGAGAGATCGGCGAGAGCGCAGGGTTCGACCTCCCCACGGCTTACGGCCGTGGCGTCGTGGTCGGCGGCAACGTTTACGTGCCGCTCCGCGATCGTATCGAAGTGTTCGACGCCTTGCACGCCGGCCAGAAGGCGCCCCACCCCATCGCCCTGTCGGCCCTGCACCCCGGCGTGACGGGCGGGCATTTGATCGTCTGCGACACGCACCTGCTGGTGGTCGGCGCGGAGGCAATCTGGGGGTTCGAGCTGTCGCGGCCGCTCAGCAGTTATCGGCCGCAGCCCGCCAAACCGGCCCCGGCCGCAGGCGGTTCCCGCTGACCTGTCCGCGACATCTGCATAGAATAGATGCCAGGAAGCCATCGCGATGCAAGGATGCTATGTCAACCGCTCGGTGTTTTGGCGATGGCGCGGTTCCCGCCTGTTGCAGGAATGGCGCGAACGAAACGTACGGGCCGGGAGACGAACCCTCGTGGCTAGGTTCGTCTTTTCGTAGCTTGACTCTCCGAGTCGGGCACCCCGGTGGATCGCCCGACTCGGAGAGTCAGGCTACGGCACCTT
>JBGQHD010000797.1:0-3207 GCA_041497795.1 Planctomycetia bacterium | reverse complement strand
TCGGCCGGCTTGACATCGGCCGTCTTCGGCTTGTTGGCGGCCCGCAGTTTGTCTTCCGCGTCCTGGCCGGCCTTGTCCTGCTGGCCTTTGACGTCGGCCAGGCGCTGAGCCAGGTCGGCGATGAGCGGCTTGTTCTTGACGACGTCCCCCTTGCCGAGATAAGCGCGGCCCAGCATCCGCAGCCGCTTGACCTGCTCATCGAACAGATCGGTCGGCTCCAGGCGGGGGCCTTCGCAAAGACGGATGGCCTCGTCCCAAAGCTCGTAGCGCTGCAGCACCTCCAGCAGCCGCGAGCGGCCGTAGTGGGCGCTGCTGCCGAAGTTGGTCAGCGTGTTGAGCGAAGGGTGCCGCGGCTGCTCGATCATGTTCTGGGCCAACTCAACCGCGTCGTGCACCCGGCCGATGTTGATCAGGCTGCGGCAACACCACTCGTTGTTGTGGGCATAGTTGCCGATCTGATACGGCAGCACGTGATCGCGCATCATCTGGGCGTGGTCGGCGCGGGCGGAGGCCTCCTGCTGATAGGCCGAATCGTGATACCGCGCCAGCCGCCAATAAATGTGGCCCGGCATGTGCCACATGTGGGCGATGGTCGGGGCGGACGGCCCGCACAGGGCCGCCGATTGCAAGGCCAACTCCGATTTCTTGTAGTCCCAGAGGTGAATACGGTAATGGTGCACCGGGTGCAGCGAGTTGCGAGCCAGCACCTGGCCGATGATCGAATCGAGCGAAGTGTGGCTGTCGAACGGCAGGCCACTGCGGTTGGCGTCCCAGATCGCCCAGGCGAGGAAGGCCTTGGCCTCCAGCTCGTCGGGGAACTCGATGGCCAGGTTATCCAGGCTCTCGATGTAGGCCTTGCGTCGGGCTTTGCCGTCCCCCTTCGAGTTGAAATAGGTCGAGAGGCCGTCGATCCACATCTGCTCGCGGCGGCTGACCTGGCCGCGGCGCTTGACGGCCTCGGCCAGGAAGGCCTTGGCCCGCTTCTCGTTGCTGAAGTTGGCCATGGCCAGGCCCCAGTAGGCCATGGCGCAGTCGGGATCGAGCGCGGCGGCCTGGCGGAACGAGCGCTCGGCCTCGTAGGTCCAAAAGCCGTGGAGCTGGCCGATGCCCTGGTTGAAGAACTTCTGAGCGTCGGGCGCCTTGGTGGTGACGGTCAGGTTGACGTTGCCGGTGCCGCCCATCAGGTAGGCGCGTTGCCGCGGCCCTTCATTGAAGGCCTCGCCGTGGGAAGAGTGGCCGGCCAACGGGTCGAGCTTCTTGGCCTCGGCCGAGAGGTCTTTGACGGCCTCTTTCTTGGGCAACGTCTGGGCCGCCGCCGTCGTCAGACCGAGGGCCGCACAACCGGCCACGAGGCCAAAAACTCGGGAGAAAACGAGAAATGGCCGGCGCATTGCCGAGTCCTGGGGCGGGAGGGAAGGAGGCGGGGGCTGGAGTTGAGTTCACCCTACCTGCCACGCCCGACAGGGTCAATGGTGAGGCACACTAGCGCACACTAACCCGACGCGCAAGCGAGGGAGACGCGGATTCCGCCTCACTTCCGTGGATCTGGTTCGCTCGGCGGATCCTCCCTCGCTTGCGCGTCGGGTTAGTATCGTGCTTCGCCGCTCAGCGCTTCTCGATTTCCACGCAGATGCCGCCGGCGCGAAGCAGGCGGTGCAGGGAGGTGTACCACAGCTCGTTGCGCCACGCCAAACCCACCGATTCGCACAGCTTGTGCAGCTCGCGGCGGTTGTAGGTGCGGCAGCTCCAGATGCGGCTGGTCCAGGCGCCGCCGAAATTGTCCTCGGTCGTCAGCAGCAGCATCCGCCCGCCGCGGACCATCACCCGCGACAGTTCCATCAGGCCGGCCCGCGCGTCGGGCAAGTGTTCCAGCACGTACCCGCAGGTGACGCAGTCGAAGGTCTCGTCGGCGAACGGCAGCCGCGTGAGATCGGCCACGACGAACCGCGGCGGGCGCGTCTTCATCCCCTCGGGCTTCAGCCGCCGCACGGCCCGGCGGACCATGCCGAACGACAGGTCGAAGCAAGTGATGCTGGCGTCGGCGTCGGCGTACTTGACCAGGTGCCGGGCGATTTGGCCCGCCCCGCAGCCGACGTCGAGGATTTCCTTACAGCCGTGCAGGTCGAACTTCCGCTTCTTCAGCAGCCGCTCGCCCAGCGGCGTGTGCAGCGAGAGCAGGCTGCAGGCGGCCAGAATCGCCCCCTGCGGGCCGTCGTACACGTCGCGGACCTTTTCGCGGTACTCCTCGGCGCTGACCCGCTCGATCAGCGAGTTCTCCACCAGACGGTTGAGCACGTTCTTCTTCTTGCGGCCGGCGGGGCGTCCGCCGGCATTGGCCCGCTTCGAGCCGCGGCCGTGGGGAACGTTGTGTGGAGGGCTGCCCTTTCGCCGGGTCTTGAGGGGCATTGGCGGGCTCGTCAACGAGGCGTCGCGGGGATCGATAAGCCGAAGAACTGTGCCGGAAAGCCGCGAAACAAGGGCGAAGTCGCCAGTCTTCCGTAGCCGAAGTCAGTTCCTTCGTAGCCGAAGTCGCCAGACTTCGGGCTGACATTGGCGAGTGCTGCGGAGCGCCGAGAGCATTGCCGCCGCGCAATTCCCGCGCCGGAGCCGCCGCGATGGAGATCGCGCGAAACAGCGACCGCCCCTCTTACCCCGGCCACGGGTTGGTCCGTCGCCGCACGCACTTCTTCAAAGGCCAACGGTTCAAACGCCCAATGCCTTCATCATAAGTACACACGGCGGTTGTAAATATACCACTCGAAAACCAGGATCACTAGAGCCAGCAGGAGCAGCCACTTCCAGGTTTCCCGGCGCTCCGGCTGGAAGGCCGCCTCGGCCTTGATTTTGTCCCCCCATTGGAAGTCGATCTTGTCCACCGGCCGCAGGTCGCTCTCCCGGCTGTCGAAGAGGTTGACGGCGAACCGCCCGACCGTGGCCCCGGTCGGCTCGCGCAGCTCGTAGGGGCCGAGCTTCTCCAGGCCCGTCAAGCGATAGAGCGCCTGGCGGCTGGGCAGGAGCTCCTGCCCGGAGTTCTCTTGCGGAGCGAAGAGATACAGCTTCTCAGCGGCCGTGTCGATCTTCAGCTCCAGCGGATCGCCGGGCCGCACGACGCCAGCGTCGCCCACCGCCCGGCCGCCGCCCAGGTACTTGAGCACGTTGTAGAGAAACGTGGGGAAGCTCCGCCGCCGCATCCAGTTGGTGTTGGCC
>JBGQHD010000796.1:0-3220 GCA_041497795.1 Planctomycetia bacterium | reverse complement strand
GACGCCGGCCTGCTCGACGGCGCGGACCATCTCCTCGCCGTCGGCCACGTTCATCGACAGCGGCTTCTCGCAGAGGATGATCTTGCCGGCCTTGGCCGCGGCGATGGCGATCTCCTTGTGCAGGTTGTTGGGCGTGCAGATATCGACCGCGTCGATATCCGGCCGGATGAGCAGCCGCTGCCAATCGGTCTCGACCGACTCGTAGCCCCACTTATCGGCGAAGGCCCGGGCCTTGTCCTTATTCCGGGCACACACGGCCTTGAGCACCGGCCGGTAGGCCAGGTCGAAGAAGTTATTGACCTTGCGATAGGCGTTGCTGTGAGCCCGGCCCATGAAGCCGTAGCCGATCATGCCGATGTTGAGGGGCTTGGTGGTCATTGAAAGTTCCTTGCCTGAGGTTCTTGAGCTGAAAGGTTTCTTGCCCGCGAATCTACGCTAATCTACGCGAATGGGAGTCAGCGCGCGGTGCGGGCCGGTTGGGGAGGTTGTTGTTCTTTCTTGGAGAGTGCAATCCGTTCGTATTCGAGATTTGGATAACTGCCGAAGTTGATCAGGATGCCGAGCTGGAAGCCGGTCGCGTGGAGGTAGTTCAGCACTTGAGCGCGGTGCTTGTCAACCAGCTCGCTCACCGCTTTGAGTTCCACGATGATCTTTCCATAGCCAACGAAGTCGGGCCTGTAAGTCTGTTCGAGGTTTTGCCCACGGTACGACAGGACCAGTTCCGGCTTGGCGACAGCCGGAATCTCCAGATGCCGAAACTCGATCTCCAGGCACGCCTGGTAGACCGGCTCCAAGAAACCACATCCCTTGTCGTTGTAGACGGCAAAGCACGCTCCGATGATTTTGTAGCTCTCGTCGGGATAGAACAGGACGGCCATCGTCATTGCCTCGTCAGGGAGTCACGACTTCATTCGCGTAGATTCGCGTAATTCGCGGGCAACAAAAAACACTCACCGTCTCCGGAGATCAAAACTTCTCGATGATTTCTCGAGAAGTTTTTGCCTGTATCAATAGGGACTTCATCTCACCCAGATCAAGCTCTGACCAGAAGTCGGCATATTCTTCAAAGTCTTGGAACACGAGATTGCGGAGTTGGTCAACCGTAAGGACAGCGTCTACGTGGACACGATCGTACACAATCTCCTTCATGGCGCCGGTAATGATCGCGCAGCAACGCCCTATCCAACTAAGGGGGCGAGCCAACCGTGGCTCGCCAAGAAGAACCTTTTGTCCGATTGAATCGACGATGAAATACTCCTCCATGCTGGCTAGCGCTTTTATGCCACTCAAAGAGGCGCGACAAAGCCGATCCTCGGAATCGAATCGCAACGCGGTGCAGTTGGGACGACCGAAGTGGAGTACGGGCCAAGCGACGGGGAGATGTTGCTTCATCGTGAATCCTCCATGCCATGGCGTGGCCAAGGAAGAAGATAGCGTCATTCGTCGCGATGCCGGTTCGTCACTCGCTCCACCCATGCGCGTCCCTGACCGCGATCATCGTCCCCAGGATTTCGTTCCACGTCTCCGGCCTTTGCATCACGGCGTTGGGGAACATGCAGCCGTCCCAGCAGATGTGGCGGGGTTTTTTGAGCACGTTGCCGTAGGCGTCGCGGAGCCAGAAGCCGGCGTGGTGGGAGATCATCAGCTTGCCATTGGGGTCGTTCGGCAGGCAGTGCCGGCCCGTCTTGTGGTGCGAGCCCGCGCCGTGCACGGTCGCGTCGTTCTGGGCCACGTGGAAGTCGATGGTCCAGGGCCGCAGGGCCGCGGTGAGTTCCTTCAGGGCGTCGTCCAGCACCTCCGGCTTCTCCCAGTTGAACTTCTCTGGCAGGATGCGGTCTTCCGGGGCGTTGTAGCCCAGCGTGTAGAGCAGCGTGTGGGCCATGTCGGCCTGGAAGCCGAGCGTGCCGGGGCGATCGACCAGCTCGAGCAGTTGCACCATCCGCCGCCAACTGTGCATGCCGCCCCAGCAGATTTCCCCCTCGGCGGCCAGCCGCTCGCCGAAATTCTCGGCGATGTCGCAAGCGTCGCGGAAAGTGTCGGCGATCCGCTGCTGGTTGATCTCGGGGTCCTTGAGCCAGTCGCCCGGTCCGCAAGCCGAGTCGATGCGGACGACGCCATACGGCCGCACGTCTAGCTCGCGGAGCTTCTGCCCGATGCGGCAGCCCTTGCGGACCTGCTCGCAGAATTGCTTACGATCGGCCGCGCTGCCCATGGCCGGGCCGCCCCCCGTCGGCGGCCAAACCGGCGCGACCACACTGCCGATCACGAGCCCGCGCGAGGTGACCTTGTCGGCCAGCCGCTGGAGGTCATCGTCGGTCGAGTCGATGTTGACGTGCGGGTCGTAGAGGAAGAGGTCGGTGCCGTCGAACTTGATGTCATCGACCTCGGCCGCGGCGGTCAGGTCGAGCATCGTATCGAGGTCGATAAACGGCTCCGCATCCGGCGAGCCTTTGCCGACCACGCCCGGCCAGGCGGCGTTGTGGAGCTTGGGGAAGTTGTTGCGATGTTTGGCGGGCATGCAGCGGTTCCTTGTCCAGAAGGGTCAGAGGTGATCGAATTCGTTGAGCGGCAACGGGCGGCCTTGGCTGATAGCTATTGCTTTCTCTTCTTGGCGAGCCGCGAGCGCAGCCACTTCTCGAAGAGCAGTTCCAGCTCGGTATCATCCTTGGTTTCCCGCATCGCCATGAAGCGTGTCAAGTCCTTGGCCGCCAGAAAAGAGAACACGAGGCTGCGGGTGTGCCGCAGCCGGCGATCGGCGAACGCGCGCAGCAGCCCCTCGTACTCCTCCCACGTGACGCCGTAGAAGACGAATCGTTGCTCAGGCGGAGAAACCGTGCGAATCATCGCGCATCGTCCATCGCGTATCGGCTACTTTTTCCTTCGGGGCTTCTTGGCTGGCGGCTTCGCGTGCTTGTCGCGGAGCCACGCCACGAACGCCCGGATTACCGAATTCTCGTCGGTATCGTGCCGCATGTCGAGGAAGCGCATCAAGTCGGCCGCGCGGAGGAATGGGAACGCCTTGCTGTGACGCAGTGCGACATACTTGCCGCGGGACAGGCCGTAGAAGACAACCTTACGGCCGTCGTATCGCCAAAGCTCCGGCACGCGCAGCGTCGCGTAGACGGGCAACCGCTCCAGGCAGCTATGGGTCACGTCCACCTCGATCACCAGATCAGGCGGCGGATCGGTGGCCGGGTCGAACGTCTCCCTGCCTCGCACG
>JBGQHD010000795.1:0-3224 GCA_041497795.1 Planctomycetia bacterium | reverse complement strand
TTTCGACGGTGTTCACCTGGCAGTTGAACTGCTACGTCGCGTTGTACGCGGGCTATCAGGCCCTGTGGATGGATAGGCTCGTGCTGGCGCCGGAGAACTTCAATTCGACCTTTCCCACCGACGGCTTCCGGCCGGTGCTGATCGACGACACGGGGAATCGCTTCTACCACGGCGTGCTCGGCGGTCTGGAAGTCACTTGGTAGCGTCAGGCCCTGGCAAATGGCCCACCGGGCCCGACCCGAGAGGAGAGTCTCGTGCGACAACTCCGCCTACTCACCCTTACGATTTGCGGATTGCTGAGCGCCACGGCGCTGGCCCGCGCGCACGACATGGCGTTCCCCGGCCCGCCGCCTGGCGGGATGGCCGGCGGCCCACCGCCCGGCGCGATGATGGACGGCATGTACCCCGGCATGCAGCCCGTCTTTGGCGGCCCGGGCTACGGGAGCGGCGGATCTTCTGGGCCGGACGAGGAACGCGGCGCACCCGGTCCGGGCTGCTGTAACGACCGCACCGGTCCCTTGTGGAGCGTGGGAGCCGAAGCCTTGCTCTGGCGCCGCAGCTCACCCAGGTCGCAAATCCTGGTGCGCGCCGGCAGCTTCGACTTGGCCGGTGGCCCGTTGCTGTTCACCGACAGCCTGATCTTCGACTATGAGGCTGCGCCGCGGATCACGGCCTTGCTGCACGTCAGCCCCGACGTGGAATGCGACGTCACCTTTTTCAC
This sequence comes from Planctomycetia bacterium, assembly GCA_041497795.1. Lineage (GTDB taxonomy): Bacteria > Planctomycetota > Planctomycetia > Pirellulales > S012-138 > JBGQHD01. The sequence continues at coordinate 2,503 of JBGQHD010000795.1, read as the reverse complement.
CATGGAAGATTGGGGCTCCCAGGCAGTCGTCGTGGGCAGCACCGACATCTCCGTTTCGTCCCCCAACATTCTGCTGGACACCTTGAACGCCGCCAAGTTCGACTACGAGTGCGAATTCTGGTCGGCGGAGCTGAACCTGCGCTGGCGGATGATGCCGCGGATCACCCTGCTGGCCGGCATGCGGTGCATGGAGTTATCCGAGCGCTTCGAGCAGACCGACAATTTCCCCGGCTTGGACAATTTCGCGCCCTCGTACACCATCGCGGTGAGGAATCGCCTGCTGGGCGTCCAGGCGGGCGGCCTCTTCTCCCTGCTGCGATCTGGTCCGTTCTCGGTCGATGCCTTCGTCAAGGGGGGCTACTTCAACAACCAGGCCGAGCAGAACATGCACGAAATTCTGAATCTCGGCTTCGGCCAGCTTCAGGCGTTCAACACCGAGCACACCCAATTATGGGAAGCCGGCTTCAACATCACCTGGTGCTTCCACGACCGCGCCAGGGCCTGGATCGGGTACAGCGCCCTGTGGCTCAACGGGATCGCCACGGCGCCGAGTCAGATTCCCGGCAACGACCTCTTGGGTAGCAGCGGCGTGGCCGCCCTGGGCCCGGTCGGCGCCGTCGGGGTTGACGTGACCGACCATATGAGGGTGGACGGCGCCAACGCCGGCTTCGAGGTGAGCTATTAGGGTGTCGTGGCCGAGATGTAGCCGAAGTCGCCAGACTTCGGAGAAGCTGAACTCTGGCGAGTTCAGCTACGTCAGCTACTAGAGCATCGCGGAAGGTCTACGGCTTCTTGCTCAGCTTATCCAGCAGCAGGGGATAGTTGTTGCGCGTCGGGCCGCGAATGAGTTCCGCACTGCCTGACTGGGAGAGCAGCGACGCGATCTCGCGACCCTGGGCGCGGCGTTTCTGACCGTTCTGAATCACGGTGCTGTTACGGTAGAGGGTCAGCAAGCCGACAATGTGCGGACACGCCATGCTCGTCCCGCTCTTGACCCCGTAGCTATTGCCCGGTTGGGTCGAAAGGATGTCCACCCCAGGAGCGATCACGTCCACCGTGTTGCCGAAGTTGCTGAAGCTGGCAAAGGTGTCGTCGCGGCCATAGCTCGTGGAGGGGCCTTTCCCGCCAAATTTTCCATCGGAGTCCCCCAAGGCGGCGACGCAAACCACTGTCGGGGCGGCTCCGGGACCAGAGAAACGCGCATCCATGGACTCGTTTCCGGCCGCCGCCACCATGATGATGCCGGCGGTAACGCAGCGATCCACAAAATTGTTCTCCAGGTTGCTGACCGTTCCGCCGTAGCTCATATTGACGGCGGTGATCTCACTCTTATGGTCGAGCAGGTACTGGTAGGCGTCGAAGAAGTCTGACAAGTTTCCACCGCCGGTGGCATCCAGCACGCGGATGTTCCAGATTTCGACGCCGGGAAACACTCCGACGACCCCCTGCGAGTTGACCCTGGCGCCGATGGTGCCGGCACAGTGTGTGCCGTGGCCGTCCTCGTCATCGGTGTTGGGCGCAAAGGGACCGAAGGCGACCTTGGTCGTGACGTTCAAGTCTGGATGCGTGTCATCGACGCCGCTGTCGATCACCGCGACGACAGGCCTTCCGGAGGTCGTTCGGACGAGCGAACCGTTGACGTTGGGCAGGCCGACCGCTGATGCGCTGAGCCTCGGCAAATTCCGCCCGATGTTCGAGGTTTGGCCGATCCGCCGCACGCCCGTTGGAATGGTCTCCGCACACGTGTGACGACGCGCCTCACGTTCTACGGTGCCCACCCCATGAGCTTGAATGGCTTCCACCGAGGCGTTGGGAACGTAGACGCAACAACCCTTGAAATCCAAGGAGTTATAGACCTTCACGACCTTTCCGCCCGCGAACGCGGCAGCCAGTTTGTCCGCTTCCGCCCGCGGGTCAGCCACCGCTTGCGGAAACTCAACGAGGTAGCGGTCGGGAACGTAGTCCATGCCTCCCCCGGTTCGCGGCGGGGGGCTCTGCACGTGCAGCGGAGCATCGCTCATCGCCGCGATGTCGATCGCTTCTTGGCTGACGTAGACCACCGCCTTTTTGGTCGTCCAGATCACCTTCATGCAGGCCATCAGCAGCAGGCCGATCAACATGCCGATGATGGCCGTCACCACGAGCAACTCAACCAGCGAGTACCCGCGGCGGGCTTCAGCAGAGTGTCGCTGGCGACCGGACGGAAGGAATGCGGACACTGGAGCCTCTCCAAAGAAGGACGGATAAGAACGCGTGCGATGCCCCCTAAGCGCTCGGGCGGCCGCAGATCAAAAGCCGCCCCTTGCGGGGCCGAGTATAACATCGCCGCCGGCAATGCTCAATTATTTTCCCATCGCGAGCGAGTCGCAGGTTCCGGCCTTCGGCCCCGTCGCTCCCTCTCGCGGGGGAGAGCGTGGCGGGCCAGATTGCCGCGCTGGCAATCTGCCGGGCAACCGTGCGCTCTCTGCGTACCAAGAGCTTACCTACGCTGAAAGCGTTAAAC
>JBGQHD010000794.1:0-3227 GCA_041497795.1 Planctomycetia bacterium | reverse complement strand
GGCTTCGGCTACGGCGAAGTCAAAAAGGCGCTGGCCGACCAGGCCGAGAAGTTCTTCGCCGAACCGCGGGCACGACGTGAGGACCTGGCCGCGCATCCTGAGAAGGTGCGAGAGATCCTGGCCGATGGCGCGGCCACGGCCCGGAAGAAGGCGGGCGCTGTTTTGCTGCGCGCTCAAAAGGCGGCCGGCGTGAAGTAGAATGCACATCCTCGTTCCCACGCTCCGCGTGGGAACGGGAGTATCGCCGCTCTGCGGCCCGAGGCGCCAAGCTCGCCGCGATCAGGCAGGAACGGGTTATGGTTTACGTTTCAAAGTGGGACGTCTGCCCCGTCGGATGCGGCATGGGCGTCGTCTTTCTTAAGAGCCTGGATTCAAGGCGAATCTTCCTGCACTGCACAGCTTGCGGTTTGGCCTGGGGTGAGCGTCCGGCTCCCAATTTGGTCGATGCGCTCGACGAGCCGGAGGTTTTTGCCCCTAGGGGGATTTCGCTTCCGACGCGACGGGAGATCGAGGCGGCGGGGCTGGCAACGGATATTGATGCCGAGTACCCGGACGACGCCTACCACGACCGCCTCTGGCGACTTTGGGCCAGAACGTACATCGCGGCGGGTGAATCGGAGCAGGCGGTTCAACTTCTCAATCAGGTAATCAACAATTGGCATTCCCCCCCAGCGCTTGCCTATCAGTTGCGAGCGACTGCCTACCGTGCGCAAGGCGATTTAGCACGAGCGGAAGAGGATCAGAGAAAAGCGGATCAATTTCTTCGATAGTCAATGCAGGAGCAGTCTATGGCAGTCAAGAAGATCCTTCTCCTCGCCGGTGATTTCGTCGAAGACTACGAGATCATGGTCCCTTTCCAGATGCTTCAGATGGTGGGGCACACCGTCCACGCCGTTTGTCCGGACAAGAAGGCCGGCGACGTCGTGGCCACGGCGATCCACGATTTCGAGGGGCACCAGACTTACACCGAGAAGCCGGGCCACAACTTCCGGCTCAACGCCACGTTCGCCGAGGTACGGCCGGAGGATTACGACGGCCTGGTCATCCCCGGCGGCCGGGCGCCGGAGTATCTGCGGCTCAACCCGCGCGTGTTGGAGATCGTGCGGCACTTCGCCGAGAAGCGCAAGCCCATCGCGGCCATCTGTCACGGAGCGCAAATCCTGGTAGCCGCCGGAGTGCTCAAGGGCCGCACCTGCACGGCCTATCCGGCGGTCAAGCCCGACGTGTGCCTGGCCGGCGCCACCTGGGCCGAGCCGAGCGCCGGCCTGGACAGCGTGCACGTGGACGGCAACCTGGTGACATCGCCCGCCTGGCCCGCCCAAGCGGCGTTCGTGCGGGCGTTTTTGGAGGTGCTGGGCACGCCGGTGCGCATAGTGTAGACCTCACGCTCCGCGTGAGGGCCTCAGGCGGAGAGGCTGCGACTTTCTGTGGGGCAGACATTCCTGTCTGCCCGGCAGGCAAGAATGCCTGCCCCACGATCCTCACGCGGAGCGTGAGGACTACACTCGCTGGCCGAAGGCGGACATCCATGATCGACTGGCATCGCCTGTTCGGCCTGGCGCTGTGCGACCTGTTTGCCGGGTCGCCCTGGATAGTAGAATTAGAGAAAGACCTGTCGCAGAAGCGGCAGCTCTTGGACGTGGTGATTCTGCGCCGTGGTCCGGGTGAATTCGTCGGCCAATTGCCCGACGGCTTGGAGCATTTGGCTGACCATAACCTGCTCAGCTACAAATCGCTGCGCGAACCGCTGGACGACTGGGCGCTCAAGGAGCTGACGGGCCACTACGTCAACTACCACAAACAGGTCAGCCGCAAGGAACTTTTGCCGGAGGAATCGTTTCAGTTATTTGGCGTCTGCGCGCGGTTTCCGCAGAAGCTGGCGGCGCAGTTGAGATTGGAGCCGTCGCACCCTGGCGTGTACCTGCTGCAGCGGGGTACGGATCGGATTGTCGTCATCGTGCTGAGCGAGATTGCCCGCGAGGAACACAATAGCTTGTGGCACCTGTTCAGCGCGGTGCCCGAGGTCGTGCGATTCGGCGCTGGGCACTACCGCCGCCATATGGCGGACATGAGTGGGATCGTCAACAAGTTGTTCAAGAGATACGAGCTGGAGGGGATCGCCATGCCCTACACGATCGAAGACTTCCGCCGCGAATACCTGGCCGAACTGCCGCCGGAGGAGCGTCTGAAGGGGCTCTCTCCCGACGAGCGTCTTGAGGGGCTTTCTCCCGATGAGCGTCTTGAGGGGCTTTCTCCCGATGAGCGCCTTGTGGGGCTTTCGCTCGAGGAGCGCCTCCGCGGTCTTTCGCCCGACGAAATCAAGGCATACTTGAAGAAGCTCGAGCAAGCCAAGAAGCCCAAACGCCGTTCTGCCGCGAAGCAGCGAAACCCGAACCGCCGCAAGGGTCAGAAGTGATGCTCCGCGCGTCGGACGACCAGGCGGAGCAGATGCATAGATGCTTTGCATCGCTCGTCCATCCGCGCGTGCGCGCGGTCTATTGCGACGAGACGCTTTGCGTGCTCGACAAGCCGGCCGGGGTGTTGTCGCACCCGAATCCGCCCGCGCGTCAGGCGGCGAATGCACTCCTGCGATGCGAGTACGATTTCGAGGCCGAGGCGTTCCGCACTGCGGGCGGCGAAGACGGCGCCGCCGAAGGGCAGCCGAAGTCCCTTTTCCTCATTCACCGGCTCGACCAGGACACCAGCGGGCTGATTCTCTGTGCCTTCGACGAAGCAGCCGCGACGACGCTGAAGCAAGCGCTCGCACACCGCCAGGTGCACAAGCGATATCTCGCGCTCGTGCTGGGCATTCCCCGCGCGGCCGAGGGCGTCTGGCGCGATTGTCTGCAAAAACGCTCGCGACGCGGCCGGGCGGAGGTCGCCGTCGTCAAGGGCCGGCCGAATGCGGTCACCCGCTTTCGCCGCTTGAAGGTCTACGAGGCTGCCGGCGCGGCGCTCTTGGAGCTGTCGCCCGAGACCGGCCGCACGCATCAGCTTCGCGTGCAGGCGGCGGCGCGCGGGCTGCCGATCGCCGGCGACGATCGTTACGGCGATTTTGCCGCCAACCGCCGCGCGGCGGAGCTGCTCGGCTTGCGGCGGATGTTTTTGCATGCTCAGGGGCTCGAATTGCAACATCCCAGCTCGGGTGAGACGGTCCGCTTCACGGCCGAACTCGATGCGCCGCTGGCCGAATGCCTCGGGAAAGCTGGCCGGTTGCGCAAGCTCTT
>JBGQHD010000793.1:0-3231 GCA_041497795.1 Planctomycetia bacterium | reverse complement strand
CGATCCCCTTGTTCGACGGCAGGCGGATTTCATCGATTTCCAGCTTCGTGACCCAGCGCGTGTACAGCTCGTCGGTGTCCTGGTCGTACAGGAACAGGCTGCTGCGCTCGCAGTGGAGCGACTCGCACGCCCGGCTGACGATCAGTGCCATCAGCCGCTCGAAGCTCCGCTCGGCGGCCATCTCCTTGGTGACCTCGAGCACGCTGAGCAGCCGTTGGCCTTGGTCGCCGTCGATGGTCAGTTCGGGTTTGTCCATGGGAACAGGCTACAGGCTTCGGACTTCAGGCTACAGCAGCTCCTGGAGCCTGGAGCCCGAAGCCTTCTCGTGTCCACCTTTACGGCATACGACGTGCCGAGAATAATGCGGTTTGCCCGTTGTTGCGTGGGCCGCCGATCAGGGGGCTGACGCCCCCCGCTCGCCAGGATCGCCGGGGCGTCGCGGTTTGGGTTGCCCGATTCTACTGATTCGGACGCCAGCCGCCCACGACGTACGCCCGACTTCCCCGAATCATCCTGCTTCCACATGGCACGTTGGCCGCGCCACGTTTGGACGACGATCTTTACCTACGCCGTCATCTTTGTCGGCTTCCCGCTGCTTTGCCTCTTGGCCTATGCCTGGGTACAGGGCTGGCGGTTCTAAGGCGAGCACCCCGGCGGGTTCACAGCACCCCGGCTGCTGGGAGCAGCCGGGGTGCTTTGCACCTCGCCACAAGTCATGGCATTGCAGCAGCTTGTAGTCAAGCCCCCCGCCCAGCGCGGATCGTTGACAGTGCGGTAGCACGCACTTAGAGTGGAGCTGTGCTGACAGTTTAGTCAGCGCGTGCCAACACTTTAGTCACTCCGCGGAAACAGCCCAGCGGTGCCCCAGCCCCAGCCACTCAGCCGCAGCGGCGTCTTCGAGGAGCCGACCGACAGCCGCGTCCAGCGATTCACGCAAAGCATCAGCGTTGACCGGCGGCTGGCGGCGCACGACATCGCCGGCTCAGTGGCTCATGCCCAGATGTTGGCCGCCCAAGGGCTCATCGGCCAGTCCGACGCCGAGCGGATCGTCCAGGAATTAGGCCGGATTCGTGGCGAGATCGACGATGGCACGTTCCAGTTCCGGCCGGAGCTGGAAGACGTGCACATGAATATCGAGCAGGCCCTGATCGACCGGCTGGGCGATCTAGGCCGCAAGCTGCACACGGCCCGCAGCCGCAACGACCAGGTCTCGACCGACCTGCGGCTGTGGGTGCGGGAGGCCGCCGAAACGATCGATGGCCGTCTGCTGGCCCTGCAAAAGGCGTTCGTCGGCCGCTGCGAGCAAGACCAGAGCGTCATCCTGCCGGGCTACACGCATTTGCAGCGGGCCCAGCCGGTGCTGGCGGCGCATTACTGGCTGGCCTATTGCGAGAAGCTGGAGCGCGACCGGCAGCGGCTCGCCGATTGCCGCCGCCGAGCGAACGTCCTGCCGCTGGGCACGGCGGCACTGGCCGGCACGACGCTGCCGATCGACCGCGACGCTGTGGCCGAACGGTTGGGCTTCGACGCCGTGGCGGCCAACAGTCTCGATGCGTCGAGCGACCGCGACTTCGTGCTGGAGTTCGCCTTCGTGCTGGCCATGATCGCGGAGCATCTCAGCACTTGGGCCGAGGAGTGGATCCTGTGGTCCACCAGCGAGTTCAACTTCATCCAGTTGCCCCAGGCGTTTTGCACCGGCTCGTCGATCATGCCGCACAAGGTGAACCCCGACGTGCTGGAGCTGATCCGCGGCAAGACGGCGCGGGTGATTGGCAATCTCACGACGCTCCTGGTGCTGGTCAAGGGATTGCCGCTGGCCTACAACCGCGACCTGCAAGAGGACAAGCCGCCGCTCTTCGATGCGTTCGACACGGTGAACGATTCGCTGGAGCTGGCCGCCGCGGTCGTCGCCGGGGCGCAGTTGCGGCGTGAGGCGATCGCCGCCGGCCTGGAGCGAGGGCACCTCGACGCCACGACGCTGATGGAATACCTCATCCGCCGCGGGCTGCCGCAGCGCACGGCCCACTCGCTGGTCGGTACGCTGGTGCGGAAAGCGCTCAACAAGGGAGTGCGTCTGTCGGACTTGCCGCTGGAAGAATTCCGCGCGGCGCACGCTGATTTGGACGACACCGTTTACGACGTGCTTGGCGTGGCCAACGCCGTCCGGGCATTCGTAAGCTACGGCTCCACCGCGCCGGCCCAGGTCGCGCACCAAGTCGATCGCTGGCGAGAGAAAGTAGGGTGGGCTGTGCCCACCAAATCCGCGTGAGCGGCCCGCTGCTCACGCGACGCGGTTGAGCCGCAACGGAGTGAGGAACGCTGACAGACGCTGATGTACGCTAATTTGCCAAATAGCCATCATGATTCGTAACCGCCACGTCATCATTCTGCTTGGGATCGGGGCCCTCCTGGCCACGGCGCCTACCGCCAGCGCGCAGAAGGTCAAGCCCAAGCCCAAGCCTAAGCCGCCCGAGGTGAAGCCGAAGCCCGAGGTGAAACCGCCGGTCGTAAAACCGCCGGTCGTGAAGCCGCCGGAAGTAAAGCCGCCCGAGGTGAAGCCGCCCGAAGCAAAGCCGCCTGAAGTGAAAGTCCCCGCCAAGGCCAAAGAACCCGCGATCACCGACCCGCTGGTCAAGGCGGTGCTGGAGACGTACGACCCGGCAACCGCCACGCCGGACGAGCTGGTGCAGGCCGTCAAGCTGCTCTTGGACCTGAGGCATCCGCGGCCGGCCAAGCCGTTTGTGGCGAGGCTGGCGGGCCTGATGCTCGATGACGAGCAATGGGCCAGGCTCGGCCGCAAGTTCGGCACGTCGGAATTCGTGCGGATGGCACTACAGACGGAACTGGCGCCCGACGGAAAGGCGGTGTCGGACAAAGTGCTGGGCGCCACGCGGCGGTTCGCCCGCGACCCCAAGCGGTTGGCCGGGCTGATCGACCGGCTCAAGAGTCCTTCGGCGCGCGAGCGCGCGGCCGCAACGACCGAGCTGACCTACGGCGGCGATGCTTCGGTGAACGCCCTCGTGGCGGCGTTGGCCGATGCGGGTCGCGTCGCCGAGCACGCCAACATCCGCGCCGCGCTGGTGGACTTGGGCAGCCATTCGATCGAACCGCTGATCGGCGCGCTGGAGACGACCAATGCCCCGCTGAAGGCGCAGCTCATCGACGTGTTGCATCAACTGGACGCCCGCGACGCGACGGTCTACCTGCTCGCGCCGGCGGTCGATCCTCAGG
>JBGQHD010000792.1:0-3231 GCA_041497795.1 Planctomycetia bacterium | reverse complement strand
TGTGTTTCTTATCAAGTACTAGTCTGGGGTCGGTCCCGCTGGCCGAGCGGGACGGGCGAGCGTCGTGGCGTAACCCCGACGTGCAGGTTGCCACGTCGGGCTAACACCTCCACGCTCGCCACCGGGTGCTGCTCGGCTCGCGGCACCTACTGCTGCCTGCGGCGGATTGTCGCGACTCGCCGAGAATCGCCGGTCTCCCTGTTGCAATTTCGACTTGGCGAAGTACATTCATCTAAAACATGTACCGCTAATACATGTTTCGCCGTCCGGCAAGAACGTAGCTGGGCGATTTGCTCACCCGCGTCGAGTCCGTCTCGTGCCGCTTTCGCTGCAAACCGACTATGCCTTGCGGATTCTGATCTACCTGGCCGGGCGGCCCGAACGGACGCAGATCGGCCAGGTGGCGGGGTTCTATCGCATCTCGGTCCATCACGTGGCCAAGGTGGCCAACCAGTTGGCCCGCTGGGGCTACCTCCGCAGCGTCCGCGGCATCGGCGGCGGCATCGAGCTGGCTCGGCGGCCGGAAGACATTCGCGTGGGCGAAGTGGTTCAGGCCTCTGAGGGCAAGCTGCACTTGCTGGAATGCGTGGGCACCGAAAACGTGTGCGTGATCCAGCCCGCTTGCAAGCTGCGCGGCGTGCTGGCTCGGGCTGAGCAACTCCAGATGGACTACCTCAACAGCGTCCGGCTGAGCGACGTCGTGCGGCCGGCCGGACAATTGGTCGATCTCCTGCCTCTCGCCGCACGACCGCGAGCGCCGCAACGGGCCGGTCACGTGGGCAAGTCTCTGCGAGACTCGCCTTCGCGTCTCAGAGAGACGCGGTCACGTGGCGCGACCGGTTAGTCGGCGGCGTCGCTTCCCTCCCCGTTACTCTTCCCACCTTGAAGGAGCATCCGATGACGAAGTACCGCAAACTGGCGCCCGCCGCGATCCTGGTTTCGCTGCTGGCCGGGCTGACGTGGCTGGCCTACGGCACGCGCTCGAGCGCCGAGACGAAAGAGACCAAGGCCGAGACGAAGACGGCCAAAGCCGATCCGGCCCTGGAGCGTACGCGCAAGACCGTCCGCATGCTGGACGACCTGTACAAGACCGCCGTGGTGTTGATCACGGAGCACTACGTCAACGGGAAGGACAACCTGCCCGCCGGCTCGGCGGCCATCGCCCTGTTCGATGCGATGAAGAAGAAGGGCTGGCACGAAGTGCGGCTGCTGGACGCCACGGGCAATCCTTACGAAGCCAAGAACTCGCCGCGGGACGACTTCGAGAAGGCCGCGGTCGAGCAGCTCCGCCGCGGCCAGAGCTACCATGAAGAGGTCGTTGAGCGCGACCACCAGCGCTATCTGCGGGCGGCCACGCCGATCCCGGTCGTGCTCAAGAAGTGCACGATGTGCCACGAGCACTACAAGGACGCCAAGCCCGGCGAGGCGATCGGGGCGCTGAGTTACACGATCAAGATCGAGTGATCGGACCCACGCGTCAAAAGCCCGGCTTCTGGGAGAAGCCGGGCTTTTTCGTCCTCGGTCGCTTCTTGACCGCTTACGGTCCGATGCTCGGCGGCTGCCTGCCCGGCGGGTAGCCCATCAGGAAGTCGCGCGGGCCGCGGTTCGTGTAGTACGGGTAGGCGACCTGGGCGGCCGACATGGCATCCGGCGCCGGCTGCGGGCCATAGCCCGGCGCGCCGTACGGGCCCGGTGCGGGCGGTTCGTCTCTGAAGAAGTCGCAGAGGCCGCAACTGCTATAGCAGCAGTCTTGTCGGGCCTCGCTGGCCGCATGGGGGCCACGGCCCCAGCCTTGTTCGCGACCACCCTCGCGGCGGAACGGGTCCGGCGCCCAAGGCGGCTCGCAGCACTGCGAGAACGACGGATTGTGCGGATATTGGCCGGGCCAGATGAACCAGCCCCGGCAGCAGCCGGAACTGCCGCTGAGCGCCGCGGCAGCCAGCGCGGCGAGCAAGAATCGCTTCATCCGTGATTCCTTGCGCAAGGCACGCTCCAGCGTGCGGGACAACGTCGTCTGAAACGGCGTCTGAAACCTTGCGACCCCCCTGTGGGTCGTGCGCCGCGCGGCTGGCCAAGCGTCCGAGACGGGAATTCGCCAGCCGCCGCGCGGCATCCTCCGTGGTTTTATCGACGGCCCCTCCGGCACAATTGAACAAATCGATATCCCATGCCCAAGCCGCGCCAGCGTCGGCCTCGATAGCGTCGCTGCCGGTCAGCGTGCACCGCGCTCGCGCGAACACCTGTCATTCTGAGCGCAGCGAAGAATCTCTCCCGGCGCTGCCCGAGACCCTTCGCTGCGCTGCTGCGCTCAGGGTGACAGACTCGATCGATCGTGCCCACGTGGCCGCGTCTCTCCGAGACGCGGGTGCGAGTCTCGCAGAGACTCGCCCACGTGGCCGGCCTCCGCCCGCTCTGGCGGCGGGGGATCGAAATACCAATCCAGCGCCAGCCACAGGCTGCGGGCATAGCGGAAGAACCACAGCGGAAAGAGCACGCAGAACGCCGTCAAGATCCCCAGCAGCAAGTCGGGCGACACCTCCGCGAAGAAGAACAGGCCCAGGTAGAGGGCCATGACGAGCGCGGCCGTCGCGCCGTAGTTGAAGTAGATTGAGCCCAGGAAGTAGCCCGGCTCGCGTTGGAACTGCCGCCCGCAGTGCGCGCATCGCTCGTGCATCGAGAACCAGCCGCGAAACAAGCGTCCCCGGCCGCAGGCGGGGCAGCACAGGAGCACGCTTCGCATCAAGACCCGCAACAGGCGCATGGCAGTCCGTTAGGTTCGGCCGTACAGATACTCGTGCAGCAGGTGAATGGTGGTCTGCTGGCCGTCCACTTCGTAGGCGTTGAGGTCGCCGATGGAGATCAGGCCCAGCAGCTCGCCCGTGCTGGTCACCACCGGCAAGTGCCGGATGCGGCGGTCTCGCATCACGCCGCGGGCGTCGTCGATCGACATCTCCGGCTCGCAGCAGGCGACGGGGGTGCTCATCACGTCGCGGACCAGCACCGTGGCCGGGTCGCGCTGCTCGGCCACGATCCGCCGCAGCACGTCGCGCTCGGTGAACATGCCGGCCACCCGGCCGCGGTCGGTGACGACCATGGCCCCGATCCGCTCGGCGTTCATCCGCTGCGTGGCCGCGAGCACCGTCGTGCCCGGCTCGACGCAGTGGACGCGGGAGCCTTTGATTTGCAGGATGTCCTGAACGGTAGGCATGGAACCAGGTCTCCACGAACGCG
>JBGQHD010000791.1:0-3243 GCA_041497795.1 Planctomycetia bacterium | reverse complement strand
CTCCAGATTGATCTGGCCCGGGTAACCGCTGCGCACGGCGGTCACCTTGGCGACGAAGACTCCGGCCTGCGGCACGTTGATTTGCTCGACATCGACCGCCAGGCTGAAGCCCGGATCGATGGGCCGGGCGTCGATCCGATAGGTATACGCCGGGCCGGAGAAGCCGTTCCACTCCCGCACGGCCAGCAAGTAGGCGCCGTCAGCCTGCGGCGTGAAGTCGAGCGAGACCTCCGACGTCACCGGATCGTCCATCTCGGCCAGCACCAGCCCCTGGGCGTTCAGCACCCGCAGGTAAAGCATCGCCGGCGAGCCGAGCGTGCGCGTCTGGGCGCGGAACCGCAGCTTATCGCCTTTCTTCGCCTCGAAGCGGTAATGATCGACGTCGCGGGCCAGCGGGTCCTTGACACGATCGAACCGGCCGTTGAGCCCGGCCGGCAGCGTCACGATCGTGGGTTGCTGCGGCGAGTCGTTGGGTTCGGTCTCCACGATCTCATTGATGTCGCTGGCCAGCACGGCGATCGGCGTCGCGCCCTGGCCAGACGGCATCTTCGCGCCGGCCCAGACCGCGCCGCGGGCGTCGGCCGGCACGGTCACCGAGACCGGCGGCGCGCCGACGGCGCTCGGCCCGGCGACTTGCACCTGGGCCGTCGTCCCTTTCTTTACGGCCAGCGGGAAGGCGGTGCTCGCCAGCGGCAGGTCGCCGACTCGCAGTCGGTAGCGGTGGGCGGCGCCGCCCGCGTAGGTGATGTCCCGAATCTCGATGAAGTACGTGCCGTCGGCCGCGAAAGTGTGGGCCAGGCGGCAATCCGGCGCGATGCCGGGATCGTCGTCGCTGGTCCCCAGCGTGCGGCCGGCCGAATCGAGCAACCGAATGGTCGGATCGAGGGCCGAGCCGAGCCGCTTGGCGTACACGTCGATCGCCACGCGCTGCCCGGCCTTGGCGGAGAACTTGTAGTAGTCGAGGCTCTCCGGCTCGCACGATCCCTCGACGGCCGCGGGCAGCTTGATCTCCTGAGCGGTCGCGACCGATTTGTTCGCGCCGTTGTCGGACACCGTCTCCAGGTCATCGACCAGCAGCAAACGAGGGTTCGACACGCCCTTGTCGGTCGCCAGGCGGATCATCCCGATGCCGACCGGCGTGTTGGCCGGCAGGGTGATCCGGTACGTCACCTTGCCCGCTTCCTTGCCGTTGTTGGCGATGCCGGGGGCCAATTCCACCTGGCCAGGCAGGCTGCTCCACAGGCTGGCGGCCCCGGCCAGGTTGCCGCCGAAGAGCGTGATGTCCGTGGGCTTTCCGGGCGAGAGGCCAGCCGGCGCCACGTGGGTCACATTGGGGGCCTGACTTGGCACCTGGGCCATGGCCACCCCGACAACGGCCATCCAGCAGGCTGTCAGGGAGACGAGGCCGCGGAAGGCGCTCCATAAACGTGGAAACAGTTGCAGCGTGCGTCGTGACATGCGGCAGGCGTGCGTAGGTGGGAAGGTGGTCGCGTCGGTCGCCGCGACGGCATGGGTCACCCATCAACGCAACATGTTACCCGTTCGACCCTTGAGCTGTCAAAGAGTTCTGTGCGGCGTGTGTTCTGATTTGCGCGAAAGAAGCCCGGCTTCTTGGAGAAGCCGGGCTTCTGAACCTTATTTGTGCCGCAGCTCGCTCAGCCGAACCCGCTGCTGCAAGGCGACGTCGCCCTTCTCCGTGCGGACTTGCAGGCGAATCGTCGGGTCGGCCTCCTCCCAGTCGATGAGGACCGCGCCGAAGTTGGCCTCGACGTACTTCGTGCCGATCCGATAGCGGTTGATCTCGTTGTGCCATTTTGACGGTTGGTTGAGGCTGCTGGAGGTCACGTCGTACAGCGCGTACCCCACGCCGGGATCGTGTTTCGAGATTTCCGCCGAGTGCCGGTCGCCGCTGATGATGACCACTCCCTGGGCATGCGTATCGGCGATCAGCTTGAACAGCCGCTCCCGCTCGCGGGGGAAGTTGCCCCAGTGCTCCCAGCCGTGCTCGTGGGCGATCGCCTGGATGCTGGAGGCCAGGATTCGCACTTCCGCCGGCACGCGCAGTTGTTCGGCCAGCCACTTCCACTGGTCGGGGCCGAGCACCGTGGCCTCGGGGTCGGGGGTCGGCCGATAAGGGCCGGCGAATCCCTCGCCGGGCTCGTGCGACGCTTTTTCCTTGGGCTTGTTGAGCGGGCTGCGAAAGTACCGCGTGTCGAGCAGAATGATCTGCACGCGCTTGCCGAGCGGGCCGAGCACCTTGGCGGCGTACACGCCCTCCCGCTTGCGGCGGACCGAATCGGCCGGCTCGTCGAAAAAATCCAGGAAGATCTGCTGCGACTCCTTCTTGATGGGAAACTCCGCCCCGGCATCGTCCTCGCCGTAGTCGTGATCGTCCCAGGTGGCCAGGATCGGGCAGGCGGCCTTGAGCTTCCGATAGCCTGGCTCGGCCCCAAGCTGCTGCCACTTGGCCTTGAGCACGGCCGGGTCGCGGCTGTCGCCGTAGATATTGTCGCCGATGAACAGAAACACCTGCGGCTTGGCGGCGACGATCGCCTCCCAAATCGGCTGCGGCTGGCCTTGCTTGGCGCACGAGCCGAAGGCGATCCGCGAGATCGGCTGCGGCTCGGCCGCAAGACAAACGGCCGACGCCGCCAAGACGAGAAACGCGGCGAGACCGTGCCGCACGTGTTGCCTTGTCGTCATTGGACCGCTCCCTATTTCGACCTTTGGATGGCCAATGTACACGGCCGGTGCTGATCAGGGGAGCCTGCACGTGTCTGGCGTCGGCCGGGCTGGGGCGTGTGCATGCGGATAATTCGTTCCCCGGCCAGCTTGCCTGGCCGGAAACGAAGTTTGGGAAGCTAGCCGCCGAGCAATCGCATCGGTTGGCGAGACCCCTGCCGGCTCGTCCGGCTGGTGAACGAGTTTGAAAAGCTGTCGCGTGGGTAAGCCACCAAACTCGTTCACTTGCCGGGCGAGCCGGCAAGGGTCCGCTGCGCGAAGGGATCGCCATTCTAGCCGCCCAAACTTGCCTCCTGCCGGTCAAGCCGGCAGGGGAGCCGTTTTTTGGGCCAGTTGGCTCCACGAGGACGTGATCTGGCGGACGTGCCCGCCAAGGCGCCGCCACTGGCCTGGCTTTCGGTTTCAATACAAGTGAGGCGGTTGTAGAATCGCGTACCGATGTCGTTCACCTCAATGAGCGCTACACGCGCGAGCGGAGTCATGCCCATGTTGCGAATCATT
>JBGQHD010000790.1:0-3252 GCA_041497795.1 Planctomycetia bacterium | reverse complement strand
CGCCGCGATAGACGCGCTGGACCGGCCTATCGAACAGGCCCTGCCGCTCCGCCCGCACCAACGCAACTCCTTCGACGCCTCCCACGCCGGAGCGGATCGGCACGGCGTCCAGAAACTCCGCCCCCAGCAGCCGCCGGCCCGCCTCGAGCTGCGCCTTGCGCCAGGCGTCGGGGTCGCCGCGATCGATCGACCACGGCGGCGGAGCGTTCAGCTCCGTCCGCTCGCCGCCGTGCGAGAAGAACAGCGCGTGCGGCAGGAACTCTCCGTACATCGCCGCGGCCTGGCGCAGCAGCGAAGGCTGAAACAGCGGCCGGCTCTCTGGCCGGGGCCGCAGATAGACCTGCGTGCCCGGCTGCATGTCGTAGTCGAGCCGCCGCAGCGAGTACGTGCCATCCGCGCGGCCGACCCATTCGAGCGCCGGCGAGCCGCGGTCGAGCGAGCGGGTCAGCACCCGCACTTCGTCGGCGACGGCAAAGCAAGTCACCAGTCCCAAGCCCAAACGGCTGACGAGGTCGCCGCCGCCTTCTTGGCCGTCTGCCCCGCGATTCACGTCGGCCGTGGCGCGGCAGAAGCCGCCGACCGTGGCCAGGCCGTGACGCACTTCGTCCTCGGTCAGGCCGATGCCGTTGTCCTCGACCAGCAACGTGGGCGATCCGCCCGCCTGCGGCTCGACCAGATGCAGATGGATCTCGACCGCGTGGCCGGAACATTGAGCGTGCGGCGCAATCGCTTCGCGCGCCGCCTCGCAGGCCGCCACCGAACCGGCCGCCAGCCGCAGCAGCTCGCGCACGAAGACGTGCGGCGTGTCCCGCCACTGGCCGCGCAGCAAAGCGACGATGCCGCCCAGGCTCAGGCCGAGCGAACCGTCGGTGACACGGGAAGGATCAGCCATCGAGTGCAGGGTAACTTTCTCCGCCTATTCGATCCGCGCCGCGGCGGTACGTGGCGATACGTACATGTGGCTTGGGCTTCCAGCCTGCGCTCAGCCGGCTTGGCGTGCCCGGCAGGCTGGAAGCCTACCCCACGCGCGCCCGGCAGGCTGGAAGGCCCACCCCACAGACTTCAGATTTGAGATCTCGGACTCAGACTTGGACGTGTGCGATTCGGATTCGAGACATGATTCTCATAGATAGTGAGACTTGGTTCCCGGAAAGACTTCACCTCCAGAAATGGTCGTCGGCGAACGGATGGGCCGGCGTATTGAGCTTCGGCTTGGGCAGCACTTTCAGCGCCTGCTCGGCCAGCCGCAGGTCTTGGTTGGTGGCGACCTTGAGGTTCAGCGGCGAGCCCTGGACCACCGCCACGGGCCGGCCCAGCCGCTCGACGAGCTGCGCGTCGTCGGTCGCCTTGAAACCTGCCCGCTTGGCATAAGCCTCGAGCAGCAGCTCGCGGCGAAACACCTGGGGGGTCTGTGCCTCCCACAGCCCGTCGCGCGACACTGTTTCGCTGATCCGATCGTCCTTGCCCACTCGCTTGATCGTGCCGGCGATCGGCAAGGCCAGGATCGCCGCGCCATGTTTTTCGGCGGCGGCAAAAACCCGGTCGATCCATTCCTCGGCCAGGCAGGGGCGGGCGGAGTCGTGGACACAAACATATTCGGCGTCTGGCTTTACCCTTGCCAGGGCCTTCTCGACCGAGTCTGATCGCTCGGTGCCCCCCTCGACGACCGTGAGGCCCAGGATTGTCACGTTGGAGGCGAACCGAAGCTCAAACAGCTCACGGTCTTCCGGCGAAATGACGAGGATCACCTGGGCCACGTCCGGGCGATTGATGAACCGCTCGGCCGAATGCAGCCAGACCGCCCGGCCACCCAGCGGCGCGTACTGCTTCTTGTAGGCCTGATTGTGAAAGCGCGTGCTCTTGCCAGCCGCCGGCAAAATGACCGCAAAACGTGCCACCAGGCCGTCCTTTCGTGGTTCTTCCGGGCTTCGGGCTGCAGACTTCAGGCTGCGGCCGAAGCTATGTCTATTGTCGCCTGGGAGCGGGGAGAATCAAGCGACAGCTCTGGCGAGTGGGGGGCGTAAGCCCCCTGATCTCGCGGCGTCGGCTCACCGCGCGGAATCATCAGGGGGCTTACGCCCCCCGCTCGCCAAAGCCGTCGCCCTGGTCGGAAGCCTGATCCGATTCCGTTCATCGCGGGGCCGGTGGACGGGCCGGCGTGGCCTTTGTGCCGGGCTTGTCGGGCTGGTTCAGGTAGTTCCCGGTCCGCGTCTCGATCCATCGCGCGCCGCTGATCCGGCCGTGGTAATTCTTGCCGGAAAGGTCGCGGACCTGATCGGCCTGCGGTTGGCTGAAATCCAAGACCACCAGCGCGTCGGCGTCGGCCTCGAACTTCGGCGACGGGGTGAAAGGCTGCGGGTAGCGCACGCCGTTGGAAATCCGCAGGCCGCAAATCTCGCCGTCGAAGCGCACTCGGTCGGCCTGGCCGCCGTAAGGGGGTACGCCGAGGCAGATGGGCGACAGGCTGGCCAGCGGGAGGGAGGCCTTCTTCGTGCTGAGGCGCTTGCCGTTGAAGAAGAGGACTTCGCGGTCGCGATCGAAACACACCGCCAAGTGCGCCCACTGGCCGGCCACGGAAGGCGGCACGTGTCCGCCGCTGCCCTGTTCGCTGCGGAGCACGAACAGGCCCAGGCCCTTGTCGGGCGTTTGAACGTCCGCCAGCAGCCAACCGAGAAACTTGCCCTCCCCCACGTCGGGGTGCAGGTTGCCGACGACGAGATTGCCCACGATGCCTTGGGGCACTCGGTGGTCGGTCGGCTTCACCCACACCTCCACGGTGTAAGCGCGCAGCAGTTCCAGCAGCGCCACCGAATTGCTCAGCTCGACGCGGGCCTGCTCGTTGAACCGCAGCGCGTAGGGCGGCAACTCACCGACGCCGGTCTTGGAAGGCTCCGCGGGCGTCTCGACAGGCTGCTTGGTTTCCGGCGCTGGCGAAGTCTTGGCCTCGGGCGGCGACTTGGTCCCCGGGTCGGTGGTCTTCTTGGCGGGATCGACCGCTTTCGGATCGCCCTCCGGCCGCGACGCGCCGGGGTTTTGAACGACCTGACCGCCCCCCGAACCGCCGCCGCGCAGGAGGAGCCACAGCCCAAACACGGTTGCCAGGCCCACCGCCGCGCCTAAGGCGATCACGGGAACCAGCGACGGTCGCCGGCGAGACAGCGTGGGAGCCGATCGCGTGGCCTGCGGCGCCAGCGAATAGCCCAGCTCGATGCCGAGCGAGGGACCCAGCGGAGATTCAGCCCCCAGCGGGGG
>JBGQHD010000789.1:0-3255 GCA_041497795.1 Planctomycetia bacterium | reverse complement strand
TTTGCCGTCACTAAATCGACTCCCGACCCCTTTTCTCGGCGCAACAGCCACGCGTAGAGCGCCCCCAAGAGCACAACATGATAGGCCATCTGCGGGTCGCCGCCGAGCACCATCAGCGACAACGTCAGCCCTAGCGGCACGGCGCTGCTGAGGCGTCGGGCGACGAGCAATCGGTCGAGCTGAAGTACGGCCAGCGGCAGCCACGCCGCCCCCACCAGGAACACGACGTTGCAGTATTGAAAGAGCACGTTGCCGCCAAAAGCATAGGAGAGGCCGCACAAGGCGCCCGCTTCGACGCTCGCTTCCCAGCGCCTCGCCAGGCGATACGCCAGCGCCGCGGCCAGCAGCAGGTGGGCGAGCACATACAGTTTGAACGCGGCGTCAAAGCCGATCGGTAGCGCGAACGCCAGCTTGCCGGGATAGAAGACGCTCGAAGTCCCCTGCGCCACGAGCGGCATGCCAAGGTTCTCGTAGGGATTCCACAGCGGCACATGCCCGGCTCCCCACTCGGCGGCGATGTACTTGAACAGCGGGTGATAGAAGTGGGCCGCGTCGCGATAGACGAAGTTGTTGGCCGCGAAGAGCACGTCGGCGAACAGCCAGGCAAATAGCCCGGTGAGGCAAGCCCACCAAATCCAAACGGCCGCTCTCCTCGGTCGCTGGCGTATGTCACCGGCGAGAGGGACGGCGGTTTCGCGATTTGGGGCCGAGACGGCTGGCATATCTACCTGTAGGTGCCGCGAGCCGAGCGGCACCGGTGGCGAGCGTCGTCCTGCTCGGCTCGCGCGGCTGCGGTCTGGGGCGAGTGATTGGCCTTAAGTCAGGTTAACCCGCCGAGGGCCGGCGAGACAGCCCGGCTGCGTCACTCCAGCTCCGTCAGCCTTGCGCAGCCGGCATTCTTGGAACGCCTGACCACCCTGGCGTCGTTTTCCCGCGACATTGAGTGTCGCGGGCGGGCAGCAGCTTGACCGGCGGCTGGCGACAACCTATTCGCCTGTAGGAAAATCGCCACGGGCAACTCTCGCGAGGCAGAGCCTCGCACGCAGTGCGTTCCGAGGCGGAGCCTCGGAACGAGAGATGCGCCCACCTTCCGAACTACGCCGGCCACCTGGTGCGTCGGCCTGCCGAGAACCACAGCGTATGCGACTCATCCAGATAGTATCCGCTCTCGCGATCTCCGCTTCCGGTACGCTGGTCGCCGCGGGTCCGGTCGGCAAGCCCACTCCCTCCGCCGCCACGCTGGCGGACGTGTGTGCGGCGATCGACCTGCTCAATCGCTCGATCGACCAGGTGCTGGCCGCCCGCAACCTCCCGCTGCCGGCGGAGCCGATTTGCCACGAGCGCGGCCTGCGGCTGGAGCACGTGTACCAGTTGCACCTGGCCTGCCTGGAGCAGTTGCACGAAATCGAGGCCCAGCGGCAGATCGGGCGGATACCGCCGCTGGCCTCCGCGCAGCCCGGCGCCTCGACCGCCGACGACGTGGTCGCGCTGAGCAAGCTGATGCACAACGAACTCAAGCGTCCGGCCTGGATTCTGTGGATCGTCAAGCTGCCCGAAGAGCGGGCGGCGTTCGAGGATAAGACGGCCGACGACGTGTTCCTGGAGGCCCTCCGCCTGTACGTCAAGATGAACGCCCTGGCCGACAAGCGCCAGGTGACGGCCGACGAAGTGTATGCGCAGCTCACGCGGTGCGTGGCCGACGCCAAGGCCGTGCTGCAACACCTCGACTCCGCGCACCGCTATCGAATCGACGCGCCGGCCGCCCAGGCGGGCAAGCAGGCGGCCGACGCCTACGCGCAATGCCTGACCGTCCGCGGCACGCTGCAGCGCATCTCGCAAGAAATCAACCGGCCGACCACGCCGGTGCCGACCACGGGTTTCCCGGCGGCCGGCGAGGATGCCTTCGTGCAGACGCAAATCGTGCTGGCCGAGCTGAACCGGCTGAAGCTCGGCATCGGCGCGACCGCCAGCGCACCGCTGGCCGTCCGCGCCGAGGGCAAGACCTGGACCGACGCCTATAACCAGGCCGTGCTCGTGAATTACCTGCTGGCCCAGTTCAGCGACTTGCGGAAGCTGGCGGCCAGTGAATCGCTCGGACAGTAGTGAGCGCCTGCGACCAGCCTGAGAGATACCTCAGGACATGAACCGCGGTCGATAAACCACGGATGACACGGAACACACGGATGGACCGACGACGAAATCCGTACTGTTGATGTTCAGATCGTTTGCGTGGCGCGAAGATCTCAAACAGGAGAAAACAGAGGCAGCAGAGAGGACGACGGCCATGCCACCATTCTCTCTGTTGCCTCTGTTGCCTCCTGTTCAAAAAGGCCGCTGTTGACCATCCCTGCGAGGGAGTTCCATGCGTATCTCCGTAGGCACGAAGCTGATTTGCACTTACTTGGCCGTGATCGCGCTGACGGTGGCGCCGGCGGCCGGCATTTGCTATTACCTGAAGCACGTGCGGCAAAGCCAGGCCCAGGCGCTGAACGTGGCCCAGCCGACGGTCGCCGCCGCGAAAGGGGTGCGCGAGGGGTTGTACGAGTCGGCGGCCGGGCTGCGCGGCTACCTCGCCATCGGCGGCGAGCACTTCCGCGCCCAGCGTGAGCAAGGGCAGGAACGCGCCCGAAAGAATCTGCAAGAACTCGACCGCCTGACGCCGAATGCTGCGGCCAAGGAGCGGCAATTGCTCGATCAGATCCGCCGCGAGCTGGGCGACATCGAGGCCATTCACCGCGCCATGGAGACAGCGCCGCAGCAAGCCCATGAGATGCCTGCCTTCCAAAAGCTTGCCGGCGACAGCACGCCGCTGGGCGAGCGGATGCTGGCCGCCTGCAACGCGATGATCGAGGCCGAATCGAAGCTGGAAAAGACGCCGCAGCGAGCCAAGCTGCTGGACGAGATGACCGGCCTCCGCGCCGCCCTCCACGGCAGCCTGATGGAGATGCACAGCTACCTGACGACCGCCCAAGAGCAGCACGTCAAGAATTTTGCCGACCAGTGGCAGAATCTCGGCGCCGGACTGACGGCCCTGGCGGCCAAGCGGCGGATGCTCACGCCTGAGCAAAATCGCCAGTTCGGCCAGGTCCAGCAGTTCGTGGGCCAGTTCCAGCCGCTGCCGGACCGGCTGTTCGCGATGCGAAAGTCGCAGTCGTGGACTATCGCCCAGCAGAAGGTGAAGGACGAAGCCGGGCCGCGCGAAGCCCAGGCCGAGGCGCTCCTGGCACAACTTATCCAGCGCACCGAGGCCCGCGC
>JBGQHD010000788.1:0-3257 GCA_041497795.1 Planctomycetia bacterium | reverse complement strand
GGCCGGGTCCGACCCGGCCGAGCCTGCCTATCAAGTGCAGGGGTTGCGGCTGACCGACCTGCCGCCGATGCAGATGCGCGGGCGGCAATCGCTGCTGCGGCAAGTAGAGTCGCACTTCGAGTCACTCTGCCGCTTGGAGTCACTGGGCCGCGGCGGCGCCGTGCAGGTCTACGACAAGTTCCAACAGCAAGCGTTCGACCTCTTGACCACTGGCAAGGCCCGCGAGGCGTTCGACATCGCCCGAGAACCGGACAAGGTCCGCGACCGCTACGGCCGCAACACGTGGGGTCAGTGTTGCCTCCTGGCCCGGCGGCTGATCGAGGCGGGCGTGCGGCTGGTCCACGTCAACTGGCCGCGCGAGCCGGGCGACAACGCGGTCGATAACCCGCTCTGGGATACCCACGCTCAGAACGCCGACCGCTTGGAAGACGTGCTCTGCCCGCAATTCGATGTGAGCTTCACGGCCTTGATCGAGGACCTCGACCGGCGTGGCCTCTTAGCCGAGACGCTGGTCGTAGCGATCGGCGAGTTCGGCCGCACGCCGAAGATCAATGGCAACGGTGGCCGCGACCACTGGGGGCCGGTGTTCAGCTTCGCGCTGGCCGGGGCCGGCATCAGCGGCGGCCAGGTGTATGGCGCCAGCGATAAGCAAGGTGCCTATCCAGCCCGTGACCGCGTGCTGCCCGGGGAGCTGACCGCCACGATCTTCCATCTGCTCGGCATCCCCCACCAAGGCACGTTCCCCGACCGCGAAGGCCGCCCGCACTCGCTGACCGAAGAGCAGCCGCTTTTCAAGCTGCTAGGCACGGAGCCGGCCACGGCCAAGCGAACCATCCCCGGCGGCGACGTGGCCCGCGTGCCGCCGTTCGACCGCAGCCTGCTGCTCAATGCTGATTTCTCTGCTGGCGTGCCGCTGGTCGCCGCCGACGCGCCCTCGCGACCCAAAGGCTGGCGGGCCTGGTCGATGCCGGCGGATCGCGCTACGGGCAGTGGCTTCGAAGTGAGCCTGGCAGCGATTCGCGAAGGAAGACTCGTTGCCGGCCATGCCGCACGAAGCGGCGCCATCGTGGCCCTCGCGGTGGGCTCTGGCGCACTCGCCTCTCGCGAAAAGGCGGAAGAAGTGCGGCCGCGAGTGGCGATTGGCTTCATGGGCTCCACTTCGGCGGACACTCCGCCAAAGCTGCTTCGCCTCTCCCCAGGCGTGAACGCATTCCTGGCCCAGGAAGTGCGCAGCCCGTTCGCCGGGCGTTTCATCCTCTCGGTCCATGCCTGCGGCACCGGCACGTCGCGCGAATTCTACGAAGGCGTCTTCCTCAAGCACTTCACTTGCCGGCTGGCGTTCTACCAATACGCCAACCCGGCCAAGAAGCTGGCCGAGCGTCGCGAGCTGGCGTCGATCACCTTCCAGCCGAAGTTCGTGGAGCTGGGGAAGCTCCTCGCCTTCGAGAGGGTCAAGCTCTCCAAGCTCTTCGCGAATCCCACTCCAGGGGCAAACCACTCCTTCGGCGCCGGCCTCGGAGTGGGGGTCTACGTGGAGAAGACAACACCGGACACCGTAGACCTCAAGTTCGACCACGATCCGCCGCAGGCTTACATCGTCATCGATCGCGTCGATCTCGTCTTTGCCGGCAAAGAGCGGAATGAGAAAGTGACTGTGTAGGCCAGTGGGCGAGGGAAAGTCAATCAAGGGGATGCTCGCATGCTCACGCTCGTCGATGGTTGCGCCCGGCTTCTAGTCCATCGACGGGCATTCCTGCGTTTCGGCAGTGGGTTAGCTCTAGGCGGCTTCACGTTGGCCTCCTTGGAGGCGGGACAGCCAGCGCCGGTCGGCAGGGCGACCGGCAGCGCCAAGACCTGCATTCTCGTGTATCTGTTGGGCGGCCCGCCCCACATCGACACCTTCGATCTCAAGCCCGACGCGCCCGCCGAATATCGCGGGCCGTTCCGCCCGATCGCGACCAACGTCCCCGGCACGCTGATCTGCGAGCATCTACCACGGCTGGCTGGCATGGCCGACAAGTATGCGCTAGTCCGCTCGGTGAGCCATCGCAACAGCAACCATACGCCGATGATCTATTACACGCTCACCGGCCGACACACCGACCAGCCGGACCGCGATAACGATATCCGCCCGCCGCAACGTACTGATTTTCCGCACCTGGGAGCCGTGATCTCGCGGTATCGTCGCGCACCAGGGGGTCTTGCGGGCTATGTCGCGCTGCCGGAACTGGCGATTCGCAGCAGCGTCCGCGGCGAATACCGTCGGGCCCGCACGCCGCTGCGCGGAGGCGGCGCCGGCTTTCTCGGCCCAAAGTACGAACCGCTCGCGGTCAACGGCGAGGTCGGCACGCCCGAAGCCATCCCCGCGCTTTCCTTGCCCCCCGACGTGCCATCCGCGCGTTTCGATCAACGTGCGGCGCTCCTTTCACTCCTCGACCAGCGCGGACCGTCCGCACCAGAGACCTACGGGCACACGGACCTCCGGCAGCAAGCCGTCGTGATGACAGGCTCGGCCAGTCGAGGCCAGCTTCGTGCGTTTTCTCTCGAGGGAGAACCGCCGCGCCTGCGTGATCGCTACGGCCGACACCGGTTTGGTCAAAGCCTGCTCCTGGCGCGTCGGCTCGCCGAGGCGGGCGTGCCGATGATCGCCATTCACTTCAACGAGATGACGGTCTGCGACGGCTGGGACACGCACAGCAAGAACTTCGAGGCCCTGCAGGGTGAGCTGCTGCCGATGCTCGACCAGGGCCTCTCGGCCCTGCTGGAAGACCTGGATCAGCGAGGTCGGCTGGACGAGACACTGGTCGTATGTCTGGGCGAGTTCGGCCGTACGCCCAAGATCAATCCCAGCGCCGGCCGCGATCATTGGGGCGAGTGCTCCGCGGCGCTGCTGGCTGGCGGCGGCATCCGGAGCGGCCAAGTAGTCGGCTCGTCCGACAAGATCGCCGCGTTTCCGACCTCCGACCCCACGGATCCCGTGGATATCCAGGCCACCATCTATCATTGCCTGGGACTGGCCCCGCATCTGACGATTATCGACCACTCCCAACGGCCCTGGCAGATCACCGCCGGCCGCATCATTCCCCAACTTGTATGAGCCCAAGGAGTGACGATCACCATTGGCAGGCGGGAACCAACGTGCAGCCTCGACGCGGCCCGGCATGACCGCATGCCACGATGCGAGCCAGCGGCCTCGCCGCCGCTCGGCGGCCGAGTAGACCAGGAATTCTGCCGTCACACCAACGTCGCCGGCATTT
>JBGQHD010000787.1:0-3258 GCA_041497795.1 Planctomycetia bacterium | reverse complement strand
GCCACGTAGAAAAACATGCTCACCAGCAACCGCTGGTCGTCATAGAATCCGAACGACTTGCGATACGCGGCCGCGGTGCCTGCGTTGCCAATCGATCGGTACTCCGCAAACCGCTTGCTGGCCATGAAAAAGGCCCCCACCATCCAGTAGGACACGAGCAGCGACACGGGCGGGACGCTCGTCGGGATGACCACGAACCAGCCTAAAAGCAAGCGCAGCGGATTGTTGACCGACTCGCAAAGGACGTCCAAGTAAGGCAGGTCCTTCATCCGCACAGGGCGAACGTTGTAGACCAGCCCCATGAAGAGCAGCGCCGCCGCGGAAAGGCAGACCGGTGCGTTGACCGCGCCCATGAGCGCCAACCCCACGGCCCCCAGGGCCAGCCACTCGCAATATGCCAGCGGCGGATAGACCAGCCCAGAAGGAATCGGTCGATGACGCTTCACGGGGTGGGCCATGTCACTTGGGGCATCGAGCAGTTCATTGAGCACATAATTGCTGGAGGCCACGAGACACGTGCCGATCACCGCGAGCGCCAGCGCGATCCACTGAAAGCCGGCCAGCGCGCCGGGATGATAGAAGAACGCCAACATCACGCCCAGCAGCATGAAGACGTTTTTGAACCAGTGATCAGGCCGCGCGATGGCGATGTAGGCGATCAGCGACGACGACGTACGGCTCGGCATCCGTGCAATCGCAAGCTCGGCCGCGTCGTGGTACCTGCTCGAAGGATGCGGGTCGGGTGAACTCATGTACGCTCGACAGCTTGCGAATTGTGGGTCGTAGTCGTCAAATACTTATCCATCCAACAACCGAGCACAAGCAAAGACCAGAGCACGGCACCGTGTCGGGCCGTGCCCGTCAGATGGCGTTGATAGATTCGTCGCACGGCATCGCGGTTGATATAGTCGCCTAGCCGGCCACGCGGCGCGAGCACGGAAGCCTCGAACCGCTCGCGCAGCGGACCGCGCAGCCAGCCGTCGATCGGGATCTCGAAGCCTTGCTTACGACGAGTGAGTACCTCCGCCGGCAAGAGGTCTTTGCACAGCCGCTTGAAGATCCATTTTGTCTCGCCATCGGCCACCTTCCAGCGCGACGGGATCTTGGCGGCCAACTCCAGAAACTCATGGTCGACCAGCGGTGGACGCACCTCCAGGCCCACCGACATGCTCGCCCGGTCCACCTTGGTCAGAAAGTCGTCGGGCAGCAGCATGGCCACGTCGGCGGAGATCATGCCGCGCAGCGGATCGCCGGGCGTCGTGCGAAAGCCTCGCGCCAGCGCAGCTTCTGGCCGATACCCGTTCAAGGTCTGTCGCACGTCGCCGTTGAGCAACGCTCGCCGCATGGGCCGACGACAAATCGCGATGGTGTTCGCGTAGGCGTCAGCAGGCTCCAGGGACAGGTTGGTCAGCGTGGTCTTCAGCCGCATCGGACGCGGCAGCCAGTCCGCCTTCGGCCACCACCGGGCCGCCGTTCGTAACAACGTCCAACGCAGCCAGGAGGGGATGCGGCCGCGCCACGCCGCCTCGCGCAGGTCGTGGGCATAGCGGCTGTATCCGCCAAACGCCTCATCGCCGCCATCGCCAGACAAGGCGACCTTTACGTGCTGCCGAGCCAAACGGGCCAGGCAGAGCGTCGGAATCGCGGACGGGTCAGCGAACGGCTCGTCGAAATGATGCACCAGTTGCTCAAGGCTTTCGGCCGCACGCGGCGTGACGATCTCCTCGACGTGGCGCGTGCCCAGATGCTGGGCCACAGCGCGGGCATACGGCAATTCGCTGAAGCGCTCTTCCTCAAAACCAATGGAAAAGGTCGCGATGTCCGAAGCACCACACTGCACGGCCGTCGCCACGACGGCGCTGGAATCCAAGCCGCCGCTTAGGAATGCCCCCACCGGCACGTCCGCGATCAAATGAGCCTTCACCGTCTCGGTCAGTTTGGCGCGCAGGGCCTCCAACCATTCATCCAGCGAGCGCTCCTCGTCCGGCTCCGCGTCAAGACGCCAATACTGGCGCGGCGAGGCATTCCAATTGGCTTCATCCACGGCGAGTAAATGCGCCGGCGGAAGCTTCTGGATGCCGCGAAAGATCGACCGATGCCCCGGCACGACGCCATAGCTCAGATAGTCCTCCAACGCCTCCAGGTCGATCTCGCGCCGCACGCCCGGAAAGGACAGGATCGCCTTGATCTCGGAGCCAAACAGCACCTTCTCATGGTCGCGGTAATAGTACAGCGGCTTCAGCCCCAACCGGTCCCGCGCTAGCAGCAGGCGCCGCTTTCGGCGATCCCACAGCGCGAAAGCAAACATCCCCCGTAGCCGTTCCACGAGCCGGTCGCCCATCTCCTCGTAAAGATGAACGAGCACCTCCGTATCCGAGTTCGTACGAAAGCGATGGCCCTTCCGGTCCAGCTCGTGCCGGAGCTCACGAAAATTGTATATCTCCCCATTGAACACGACCTGAATGGATGCATCCTCGTTCGCTAGTGGCTGCCGCCCCCCCGCCAAATCGATAATCGAGAGCCGCCGATGTGCCAGGCCCACGCTCGGCGCCGTCCACACCCCTTCCGCATCCGGACCACGATGCGCCAGCGAGCTCGCCATGGTGCTGAGAACATGACCTTCAGCGCTCCAAGGCGCGTCGCCGTACAAGATTCCAGCCATTCCGCACATGTCGTCGTCTCGATGCTCGATCTATCGACGCGTATCGATCACTTCAGGGTGACAGTCTTCTTCTGTCAACGATCCGGCGCATTAGCCCCTCGTGATTGAGGAACCGAAGGAAACGATCCGCCATCACGGCACAACCCTTATCCGCCAAGTGTACGCAATCAACGAAGTGCTCGGCATCGGCGGGAATGCAATCTCGCTCGTCAACGACGGGTACTCCGTGCGTGCGCCCGTAATCTTGGACCGCCTGATTGTACGCATCCGTGCCATCTAGCAGATCGTCGATGCTCATCCACGGCATGTAGTAGAACGCAATGTCAGCGTTCGCGATCTGCTGCGCTCTTGCCTGATCGCGACGGTACTTGACGATGAACGTCGAGAGCAGCAGCGGAATGCCCCGCTCGTGCGTGGCGCTATGTATCTCATCCAGCATTCTGACATAGTTCACCGTCAGGTCCGGCGGCAAGCCATCGAGCTTCTCGGTCGAGCTGTCGTTCGTACCGAGTGCAATCCTTGCATTCTTGTAGATCAGGTCAAACAAAAGGCTGTGCTGGCTGAGGAACCTCGTCACCGGCGAAAGATGCGTCTCT
>JBGQHD010000786.1:0-3267 GCA_041497795.1 Planctomycetia bacterium | reverse complement strand
CCAGCGCGCTGGTCGCCGCCGGAATGTCGCTGGGCGCGTACGAAGTGTTCGGCCACCTCCTCCGCGTGCCGCTGCCGCAAGGCTGGCTGGGATGGTGAGGGACGGAATGATCGATGTTTGACGCACTGCCCGACGCCCTGCACGACGTTTTCCAGCCGGGGGTGCTGGTCGTGATCGCCGTCTCGGCCGTCTACGGCATCTTCGTCGGGGCCACGCCCGGGCTGACGGCCACTATGGCCGTGGCGCTGCTCGTGCCGATCACGATGTTTCTTGACGCGACATCGGCCATCGCGGCCATCGTGACCACGGTGACGTGCAGCGTCTTCGCCGGCGGCATCCCCGGGGCGCTGGTCCGCATCCCCGGCAGGCCGGCCTCGGCGGCTTACACGCTCGATGCTTACGCCCTGATGCGGGCCGGCAGACAAGAAGAATGCCTGGGCGTGTGCCTGATCTTCTCGGTCGTCAGTGGCATGCTGGGCGTTGTCGCCTTGGTGGTGCTGGCGCCGAACCTGGCCCAGCTCAGCTTCACGCGATACGAATACTTCTGGCTGTGCGTGCTGGGCCTGTCGTGTGCGGCGATCGTGTCGCGCGATTCGCGGCTCAAGGGCCTTTTCGGCCTGTCGCTGGGCCTCTTGATCTCCACGGTCGGCGTCAGCCCCGACCACGCGGTGGCCCGCTTCGCTTTCCACCCGGGCCTGATCCAGGGCGTGAGCTTCCTGCCGGCGATGATCGGGCTGTTCGGCGTCTCGGAAATCCTCCGCAACTCGCTTTACCTCCGCTCGGACAACGCGAGCACCCCGGCTGCTAGCAGCCGGGGTGCTGATCACGCGGCTGCCCGCGCGAGCTTTTTCCGCCGCCACGTCTGGGACCCGCTCAAGGTGGTCGTCGGCTACGTCGTGCCGCTGCTGTGGATTCGCAGAGTCGGCCTCTTGGTCTCCAGCGTGATCGGCATGATCGTTGGCATCCTGCCGGGGGCCGGCGCCGAGCTGGCCGCACGAGTGGCCTACGGCGTGTCGAAACGTTGCTCGCGCCGGCCCGAGGAATACGGCCGCGGCTCGATGGAAGGCGTGGCCGACGCCACGGCGGCCAGCAACGCTTCGCTGGCGCTGGAGTGGGTGCCGGCCTTGGTGTTCGGCATCCCCGGCGACTCGGTCACGGCCATCGCTTTGGGCGTGCTGCTCATGAAGAACATCCAGCCTGGACCGGAGATCTTCGTGAAGCAGCCGGCGCTGGTGACCAGCATCTTTGTGGTGTTCACCTTGGCCAACCTGCTGTTGCTGCCGGTCGGCTGGGCGGCGATCCGCTGCGGCACGCTCCTCGTTCGCCTGCCGCGGCGGGTGCTGATGCCGGTGATCCTGGTCTTCTGCATCGTCGGCGCGTATTCGGTGAGCGGCGCCCTGTTCGACGTCTGGATCATGCTGGCGATGGGCGTGCTCGGCTTTATCCTCGAAGGCTGGGGCATACCGCTGGGCCCGGTGGTGCTCGGCATGGTGCTGGGCGAGGAGTTGGAGCACCGCTTCATCCAATGCCTGACCGACAGCGACGGCCGCTGGTGGCAGTTCTTCGCGCAGCCGATCTCGGCGCTGCTGGCGGCGGCTTGCGTGGCGCTGTGGTTTGGGCCGATGATCGTGGGACTGGCGCGGCGAATGGTGACCCGGCATGCGATCACGCCGCGTAGGGTCCGCTCTGCGGACCAGAGCGCGGTTGGCACAGCCGAACGCACGTGACCTTGGGACGGCGACCGCAATGGATCAACTTCCGGCTATTCTCGCCCGAAGTTATCGACCCGCCACCACGCGGGAGATCCGTTCATGGTCGTTCGGTCAAGTCAAGTTGGCACGCTCGCGGCAACCAGCGGCCTGGCAGGACCAACGCGGCACGCTGGACGATCAGGCGATCTTCGGGCCGCTAAGACATGATGAGTGTGCGTGTGGAAAATACAACGGTCCCCGGCACCGAGGCATGATCTGCGACCGCTGCGGCGTCAAAGTCACGTCGCCTTCCGCGCGGCGCGAGCGGTTTGGCCACATCGAGCTGGGCCGAGAGTTTCGACATCCGCTCGGAGGGGCTTCCGACTTAATCTTGGCTTTCCCGGTGTTGCCCGCAGTGTTCGTTGAATCGCCCGCGGGCAAACGATTGGCCGATCTCTACGAAGCGCTCATCGAGGCCGGCGGCTCATCGTCGTTTCCAAGGGCCGGCGACTGTTTGAGCGATCTGGTCGCAATCGTGCTGCCCATCGTGATCATGGCACATGATTGGGGACTCGCTGACACGTACACTTTTGCGCGCGGCATCGCCCTGGAGAAAACGGACTAAAGGCCCCTCGCACTCCGTTTGACTGCATAACGACTATGCACGGCGCAACTCTCGTCGCATTACTGTTGTTCGTCGACGCTCCCGCCGACCCGCCCAAAGTCGGCCCCGTGCCGGAAGAGCTTCGCACGCAATGGAAGCTCTCGCCGTTCTACAAAAAGCACGTCGATTTGCAGGGCTTCCCGATCCTCAGCTCCGAGAAGGTCTCGGACGCGGCCCTGCAAGAGGCCGCCTATCTCATCAACCAGATGCTGGCCGGCCGCGACGACGTGCGCCGCGCGCTCATCAAGGCCAAGGTCCGCTTCGCCGTCATGGCGCCGACCGAGATGACCACCGATATTCCCGAGCACAGCGACCTGACGCCCAAGGACTATTGGGACCGGCGTGCCCGCGGGCTGGGGGCGACGCGCGTGCGGCCGGCGGTGAGCTGCGGTGAGGAGAACCTGCTGAACCTGAAGGGGGACCGCTACTCGAAGGAGAACATCCTGATTCACGAGTTCGCCCACGCGATCCACGAGATGGGGCTGCGGCGGGTGGACGAGCGCTTCGACGGCCGGTTGCGGAAGTGCTTTGACGACGCGATGGCCAAGGGCCTGTGGAAAGGCACCTACGCCGCCACGAACTACAAGGAGTATTGGGCCGAGGCGGTGCAGTCGTACTTCGACTGCAACAATCCGCCCGACCGGCAGCACAACGAAGCCAATACTCGCGAGAAGCTGGCGAAATACGATCCAGACGTCTTCGCCCTCATCGACGAGACGTTCAAGCACACGCCCTGGCGGTACGTGCGGTATGATCAGCGGAAGAAGAAGTGAGCGAGCGTGGCATCGGCTTCCAGCCGATGCGGACGCACGCGCAGGATGCCCGTGCCACGGCGAGCAAGCCGGTGGAGCGGGTCACCGTGATTGCGGGTCCTCCTCCCGGCGGCTCGTTAAGGAAACCCAAACATGCAGT
>JBGQHD010000785.1:0-3268 GCA_041497795.1 Planctomycetia bacterium | reverse complement strand
GCGAGAGTGGCGGAACTGGCAGACGCGCTGGACTTAGGATCCAGTCCCGCAAGGGGTCGGGGTTCAAATCCCCGCTCTCGCATTCTTTTGTGCAGACCGATGTGGGCTCGTGCGGCGAGGCGCAAAGAACGCCAGAATCCTTGGGGTTTTTGGCGTTCTTCTTCTGTGCATGCAAACCGCCGTCGGTCCTTTCGTCGGTGCAATCTGGCGCGATCCGTAACGCCCCCGGCGCGGACTGAGCGGCACCATTTTCGGCACCTCTCGGCACCACTGTGGGCACCTTTTTCGGTCGCGGATTCGGGCTCGCTCGGCCGTCCGTTCCCGTTGCCCGCAGGCGCTCGGTGTCGTCGGAGCGAGCGGTCGTGGGGACCGGCGGCTGCTCGAAGCAGGCGCTGCACCTAACCAATAGTGCATGTAGGCTTTACCAGATTCGAGCTCCCTTCGGCAGATGAGCTTATTCGTTCCGCGGAGGGATGGGCAGTCGGCCAAGTCGCGCTGACTTACGGAGAACCAATGTTCAACGATGACGAGCGCTGCCCGTGTGGTAGCGAACTCACGGTGAGAGATTGCTCGTGCAAGCCCCGTGGATTCGTTCCTCTTGCCGCCAATACTCAGCCGCCAGGGCCACCAACCGACAGAACGGTGGCGCGCTGCTACGCGCATCTATTGCGTGATTGCATGCGTCCAATTTCCGCGGAACATCTCGTTTCGGAAAGTGCGCTCCGCGAAGTCATAAATGGGAGCCGCGTTCGCGTATTCGGCGAGCGGTTTCGCGCACAAGGCCCGGAAGGGAAAATCATTGGACTGAAATCGGCCACAAAGCGCGTCCTTTGCAAGCGCCACAACAATGCACTTTCGAGCATAGACGTGGTTGGAACTGCGTTCACGCGGGCGCACGCCGAGTTGATGATCCACTTGCAGGAAATCAAGCAGGGCGATTACCACCGGCTCTTGAATGGCTACGATGTCGAGCGTTGGATGCTAAAGATCCTGTGCGCACAGCAGCATGGAGAACGGATCCCGGGGTCTGCCGATTTGAAGGTTTGGGAAGTGCCGAAGAGTTGGTTGGAGATCCTGTTTCGCGGCACGCCATTTCCACGAGGCGCTGGCCTCTACTCGCCGAAACGTGCGGCGCCAGAGATTCTCAAGCTGCCTGGCATTGGAACGGCGCGAACGTATTTTACATCGCAGCCGTCAGTCGATGGGCTACCGATTGTAGGATGCGCCGTGAAGCACCTTGCCGGAATTCAGGTTTCGATCCTGGGTATTCCGTGGGAATTGCTCATGGAACGGCCTCCGAACCCTGAAGAATACGTTTTCCGGCCGAGGATGATGCGCTTTCCGGACCCAGATACCGGACGCGTCGCGCACCTCCACCTGGGATGGGAGGAGCATCCTCCCACTTTCAGAGGCAAACTCGCCTTTCGCGAAGAGAAGGGTTTCAGCGAGACCACAGCGGCCGAAGTTCGCCGTATTCGTCAGCGTCGGGCAAATCGGTAGGCAGGGACGACCGGTTAGTCTGTTGAGCGAGCGCGCCAATTCGAGTCTGGCGCTCCGGTCGCCGCACCTACTTGCCCTTCATCGCTTCCGCCAGAATTTTCGACGTGCTCGGCCGCATGATTCGCGGATCGACCTGGTTGCCGGCCAGCAGCGTGTTGCGGACGTCTTTGCCGGAGATGAAGACTGGCTTCTCGTCCTTGTGCAGGTCCATGAGATCGACTCGGCCGGCCGATTCATAGTAGGCGGCGAAGCCGACCAGCAGCGGCTTGATCTTCAGGTCGCCGGCCAGCTTGTTGAAGATTTCCTGGGCGTCGAAGTCGCCCCAGATGGGCTTGCCGTCGTGGTAGGGGGCGTCGGCGTGTTTGCGGCCGATGACGATGTCGGTGAAGCCGTAGTTCTGGCGGTAGATGCCGTGCATCACCGCCTCTTTCGGGCCGCCGTAGAACATCTTGATGTCCAGGCCCAGCAGGATCACCCGGTCGGGCACCGATTCCTTGCGTGGGCCCCACAGCTTCTGGTCGCTGTCTCCTTCGCCCAGGCCGCGGGCCGAGATCAGGGCCTCGTAGGTCCGCATCCGCACCTCGGCGTTCACGTCGTCACCCTTCGTCTCGCCGACCAGCGGGTTCAGGCAGGCCCCGGCGTTGTGGCCGTCGCGGATCAGCTTCTCCAGCCCGTACACCAGGGCGTACTCGTGTGCCCGGTGGAGCGGGTTGCGGGTCTGAAAGGCCACGGCCCGGTCCCACTTCTTGCCGGTGAGGAACTTGCGGACCTCGCGCGGGCTGAGCACGTAGCGGCCGAACGCCGGATGCTTGGGCTGCGGCAGCACGCGGATTTCGCCGCCCAGCAGGTGCGTCTTGTCGGCGTCGTTCTTCAGCACCATGTCGGCGCCGGGATGATCGGTGCGCACGTTGCCCTGAGCGTCGAGACTGCCGTAGACGGACTTGATGTACTTCGGCTTGTCCCAGGGGAAGACGTCGTTGACGGCGAGGATGGCCACCGGCGTGCCGGCCGTGTTGACCAGGGCGACCTTCTGCCCAGCTTTGAGCGTCTTGGCCAAGTCGGCCGTCACCGGCAGCGAGAGGGGGATCGTCCAGGCATACGGCTTGCCGCCGTGGACGACATGGGCCTCGTCGAGCACCTTGTTGAAGGTGGCCGAGTTCATCGGCCCGGTGAGCGGGCTGAGCGCGCCGTCGCCGAAGCGGTAGACGGTGGAGAGATCGGCGTCGCTGACCGGCACCTTGGGCAGCTTGGCAGCCTCGGCCTGGAAAGCGGCGATCTCTTCGGCGGGCACAGTGCGGTTAACCGGTTCGGTGAGTCCGCCGTGGGGAAGCAGGGGAAGGGTCATGGGTGGTTCCTTTGCTCTTGATGGGAGGAGGCGATGCAGCTTAGCAGCCCGGCTGCTTGGGAGCAGCCGGGCTGCTGACCGCGGCGGTGTTCGGTGCCTGCGTTCAGAAGCCCGGCTTCTCGAAGAAGCCGGGCTTCTTGTGGCCGCGAGTATAGGAAAAATGCGGAAAGTGCTCAACCGAGGTTGCCGCCGTAATCATTTCGCAGAGCGAGATGGCTACTTGGCGTCTAGTTCCAGCGGAACCAGCGCAGCGCCAGGGCAAACGTCACCACGCCCCAGGCGGCGAGGATGCCGATCTCCGTGAGTTGGCCGGTGAGCGGCTTCCCCTCGAGCATCACGGCCCGCAAGGCGTCGTTGAGCGGCGTCAGCGGAATGAGCTTGATGAACGGCTGGGCTCCCTCGGGGAACCGTTCCGATGAGAAG
>JBGQHD010000784.1:0-3281 GCA_041497795.1 Planctomycetia bacterium | reverse complement strand
TTGGCCGCAATGGCGCGGGCCCAGCCGCGACGGCGTGTGGCGCGAGACGGGCATCATCGACAAGTTCACCGACAAACAACTTGCCTCGCCCAAGCAGCTCAAGATCGCCTGGCGGCAGCCGATCTCGGCCGGCTACAGCGGGCCGACCGTCGCCGAGGGCCGCGTGCTGGTCACCGATCGCGTGCTGGAGCCGAAGCCGACCGAGCGCGTGCTCTGTTTCGACGCCGTGACCGGCAAGAAACTCTGGACTTACGAATACGAATGCAGCTACGTCGGCGTGCAATACCCGGCTGGGCCGCGGGCCTGCGTGACCCTCGCCGACGGCCGGGCCTATGCCTTGGGGGCAATGGGCCACCTCCATTGTCTCGACACGGCCGCGGGCAAGGTGCTGTGGGCCAAGGACCTGTTCCAGGAGTACAAGATCAAGCTGCCCAACTGGGGCATCTCCGCCGCGCCGCTCATCGAAGGCGAGCTGGTGATCGTGCAGATCGGCGGCCGTGAGGCCTGCGTCGTCGCCTTCGATCGCAAGACGGGCGAAGAGCGCTGGAAGGCCCTCAGCGACCGGGCCTCGTACGCCGCCCCCATCATGATCGAGCAAGCGGGCCAGCGGGTGCTGGTCTGCTGGACCGGCGACAGCGTGGCCGGCCTGAACCCCGCGACGGGCGAAGTCCATTGGCGGCACGCCCACCCGCCGCAGAAGATGGTGATCGGCATCTCGACGCCCGTTGTGGACAAGGACCGGCTGTTCGTCACGTCGTTCTACGATGGCTCACTGATGCTCGGGCTGGACCGCGACAAGCTGGCGGTGGAGCAGCTCTGGAAGCGCGTCGGCAAGAGCGAGCTGCCGCGCGACACCGACGCCCTGCACTCGATCATCGCCACGCCGATTCTGGACGGCGACTACCTCTACGGCGTCGATAGCCACGGCGAGCTGCGCTGCCTGGACGCCAAGACCGGCGACCGCCTGTGGGAGAACAAAACCGCCACGGCACCCGGCCGCTGGAGCAACATCCACATGGTCCGCAACGGGGACAAGGTGTGGATGTTCAACGAGGCGGGCGAGCTGCTGATCACCCGCCTGTCGCCCAAGGGCTTCGAGGAGCTTAGCCGGGCCAAGCTGATCGAGCCGACGCCCGAACAGCTCCGCCAGCGCCGCGCCGGCTACTTCGGCGTCTGCTGGTCGCACCCGGCATTCGCGAACAAGCACGTCTTCGCGCGGAATGACAAGGAGATCGCCTGCGCGAACCTGGCGGCGGAGTAGGACGCCGTGGGGAACGTTTACAAACGTGCCCGGCTTATAAGCAAATTCGGCGGCAAAAATGAAGAAGCTCTTGGTCGTTGGTGGTCTTGTTTTCGCGGCATCATTTGTCCTTGCCGTCTGGCTTCTGTGCGCGCCGTACCTCTTGACGCCCAGCGTCGCGGTCGGTGATGTTCGCCAGGTTGAGACACTCGTGCTCGGTAAGAAAACGGGAAACCCCTACACCCACGGAATTACCGTCCGCGGGTCCGGCGAAGTTGATGGAGAGGCCACAATCTCCTTGCTATTGCATGATCAGCCCTACAAAGTTGCAAAGCTTCGCGGCAAGGTAGACTTTGAATGGGGCGGCGACTGGTACTCCGAGACGGCTGAAGTCCGATACGAGCCTGCGAGCGTTCGGTCCGGAAAGGTGGTCCTGCACTACAGATTCCACCAGTAACAGCGCCTGAGGACAGCGGCCGAACCAGCCGCTGCACCTGACCGCTCAGCCATTCCGAAGTCTGGCGACTTCGGCTACCTGCGGGCACGTTTGGAAACGTGCCCCACGTGGCTTCAGCTCCATAGCTCTTCGCGCACCACGCCGTCTCCGGCGATGGGCAGCGGGCGGCCGAGGCGGTCTGGGATCGTCGTGTGCGGGTCGATGCCCAGCAGGTGGAAGGCCGAGGCCAGAATGTCTTTCGGCGAGACCGGCGTGCTGCGGACGTCGCCGCCGATGCGGTCGGTGCTGCCGACCACGCGGCCGCGGGCCACGCCGCCGCCGGCCAGGGCGATCGAATAAGCCCGCGACCAATGATGGCGGGCGGCCCCCTTGGGCTTGGAATCGATCTGCGGCGTGCGGCCGTGCTCGCTCATCCACAGGACGAGCGTTTCGTCCAGCAGGCCGCGCACGTCCAGGTCTTCGATCAGCGCGGAGTATGCCAGGTCGAAGCCCGGCAGCAGGTACTCTTTCAGCCGCGGATAGTGGTAGGCGTGCGTGTCCCAGGCGCAGCTCGAGAACTGGCCGTAGCCGTCCCAGAAGATGGTGATGAACTTGCCGCCGGCCTCGACCAGCCGCCGGGCAGCCAGGCAGGCCTGACCGAACAGGGTGAGGCCATAGCGCTCGCGGATGTCCATCGGCTCGCGGCCGATGTCGAGCGCTTCGCGCATCTTGCCGGAGGTGAGCAGCGAGAAGGCGAGCTGCTGGAACTTGTCCAGTGCGACGGCCCGGTCGGACCGGTCCGCCCGCAGCCGCTCGCGGTCGAATTGCGCCAAGAGCGAGCGGCGGAGGTTCAGCCGCTCGGCGGATACTTGATTAGTCGCCTGCCCACCGGCCGAGAGCAGGAACCGGCCTTGCGGCGTGGTGCCGCCGAAGGGGTCGAGGAACTGCTTGGATTGCCCCTCGCTGTATTTAGGGACCGTGTGCGTCCCCTGGCCGTCGAAATCGGTCCAGACCGGATCGTGCGCCTGGCCGAGGAAGGCCGCGTAGGGGCCGGCGCTGACATCCAGATCGGTCTTCGAGTTGAGCAGCCACGGCAGGCCGAGGTTGCGAGGAATCGGCGGCTGATCACCGGTGCCGTGGCCATCGCGAGCCCGCCGTTCCTCCAGATAGTCCACCACCGAGCCGATGAACGGCCAGTGCTGCGGATCGCGCGGCCGCGTCTCCAGGTCCGGCGTGTAGGTCGGGATGCCCGTCAAGGCATAGGCGACGCCGTGCAGCGGGTACGGATGCGTCATCGACCGCACGACGGTCACACGGTCCATCACCTGGGCGATGCGCGGCAGATGGTCGCAAATGGCCAGGCCCGGCACGCGCGTCGGGATGGCCTTCATCTCCCCTTGGATTTCGACCGGCGCCTCGGGCTTGGGGTCGAAGGTCTCGTGCTGCGGCGGCGAGCCGTAGGGGAAGAGCAGGATGCAGGCTTTGGCCTTGCCGAACGAGCTGGTTGATTTCGCCGCGGGTGATCCGCTGGGCGCCGCTTGTGCCTCGCGCAGCCGCCAGAAATCGCCCAGCGTCAGCCCGAGCGTTCCTAAGCCGCCGACGTGG
>JBGQHD010000783.1:0-3286 GCA_041497795.1 Planctomycetia bacterium | reverse complement strand
GGTATCCCACCACGGGTGATCTGGGCGGCGCGCCTCAGGGCTCGGGCTACACGCCCGGCAGCGCGGCGGGCCAGAACTACTTCGGCGCGGCCGGCGCTCCGTCCACCGGCGGCGGATTCGCCCCTGGCAGCACTCGCCCGATGGCCGATCCGTCGGTCTCCGGCGCCAGCGGCTACGGCACGCAGACGGCGACGAACCTCACCGCGCCCCCGGCAAACACCGGGAAGTATTGATCCGACGGTCCGCAAGACCAAAGCAACGTGGGCTCCGCGCACGGCGCGGCCCACGTTTTCTTTTGCGCGGCGGCCCGTGCCGCGTCCTCCGGGGGCAGCGGCGCCGACCTCAACGGTCCCAATTCACCGGTCGGGCGCAGCACGGCGCGATGACCGCGTCATCTGGGTGCTGGCCGGGCGCGACTTCGTCATTGTCGTTGAGAAACAGCGGGTCTCGCAGCAGCACGCACCCGTAGATGAGGTCCTCCCAGCGGATGAAGCGCGCGCCGCCGTCCTCGAACAGAACGTTCTGTCCCAGCCGACCGTGGTTGCTGCTGGGCTCGCCGTCGAGAGCGAGGCTGGGGGAGTCGGCCATGATGGCGAACGTGGAGCGATTCCGATCGCGCACAGCCAGGTAGCGGCCGTTGACCATGCAGCCCAGATGGTAGCCGTAATCCCTGCTCATCTTGCGGCGCAGCTCCGCCAATTGGCGTGGCGTGGCAGTCCGCAGCTCGCCGCAGGACGGGACATAGATCACCTGCTGCCGCTGGGAAGCCATCGCGGGGCAGATCATGAAGCGGGTATCGGGCAGCATGCCGTGGTCGCGAAGCACGGCGGCGTAAACGCCCGGGAAGGCTTCGTTCCCCTCGCTGGGCACCTGGGGAAAACAGCCGTTGTGGACGTCGGCGAACTGCTTGAGCGCCACGCCCCACTCCCGCAGGTTGTCCTGACAGCCGCGCACGGCCGCCTGGAAGCGGCTGCGATTCACCGCCGGAAAGAGCAGCAGGCAGGCGGCGACCAGCACCACGGCCGCGGCCACAAGATCGCGCAGCGACCAGGACCCACGCCGCGCCACCCCGGCGGGCACCAGCCCTCGGGGAACCGCGCTGGCGGCGACTTCCACGAAACGGCAGGTGCGCTGCCCAAGCCCTGGCGGCGGACACACCGGCTGCCAGGATTCCTCGAGCGGCTCCAGACCGTGACGCAGCCGCGCTAGCTCCGCGCGCAGTGCCGGATCGCGACGCAGTTGCGCCTCGACTTGCTGGTGCTCGTCCTCCTCCAGTGCCCCCAGGAGGTAGCCGAGAAGTTGCTGACTCTGCTGGCCCGACATAACGCGACTGCTAACGAAATACTGCTTCGTAAGGAAGTGGTCGGTGCGAAGGCGACGGCGAACGTCCGACATCGAACGACAACTTCGCCAAATGTTCAATGTTGGACGTTCGATGTTGGACGTTCATCGGCCTTCCCTTCATCGATACGTGGCGATCCGCCCAATGGTTTGGGCGGCGCCCACTAGGGATTTCCCTTGGTCCCCTCGGCCCCGTTGCCGCCGGCCCCCAGCAGCTCGGCCAACTTGCGGATCGCCGTGTGCAGGCGACTCTTGACCGTACCCACCGGGATGTCCAGGGCCTCCGCCGCTTCGCGGTACTTCAGGCCCTGGTAGTAAATCAGGTGCACGGCGGTGCGGAGCGACTCCGGCAAGGCGGCCAACGCCGCGCGGGCCTGCTGCCGCGACTCGCCGAGCTCCAACTGTTCCTCCGGTCCCGGCAGCAGGCTGGGAGACAAGTCGCCCAGCGCGCCGGCATCCTCGCCCCCCTGGCGGTTCCGCTGGTCGAGGCTGACCAGCCGATGCCGCTTATTGCGGCGCTGGGCATCGATCGCCTGGTTCGTGGCGATGGCGAACAGCCAGGGCCGGACCTTGCGGCTCTCGTCGTACTGCTGACACTTCAAGTGCACCTGGAGGAAGGTGGCCTGGAAGGCGTCCTCGGCCAGCGTGCCGTCGCCGAGGTAACGGTGCAGGTAGGCGTACAGCTCGGTCTCGTAACGGCGGACCAACTCGGCGAAGGCCGCGCGGTCGCCGTGGCGGCGATAACGGCGCAGCAAATCCTCATCCGTCGCCGGAGGAGCGGCGGCGGGCTCGTCGCGTCGTGCGTGCTTGCGGAAACCGAGCTTCATGGGTGTCTCGGTAATAACTATACGCAATCGGGCAGGGTCTGGACTACACCACGGCGGAAAAATCCGTAGCCGAAGTCGCCAGACTTCGG
Source organism: Planctomycetia bacterium (assembly GCA_041497795.1). GTDB lineage: Bacteria > Planctomycetota > Planctomycetia > Pirellulales > S012-138 > JBGQHD01. The sequence goes on along the minus strand of JBGQHD010000783.1, from coordinate 1,029 downwards.
GAAACTGCCCTGAACTCTGGCGAGTTCAGCTACAACTGCCCTGAACAGCCTGCGACAGGCATTCCCGTGCGCAAGGCGGTTCGCCCCTGGTTTTTTCCCGCCGTCTTGGCTAAATGGATGGGGCGCGACCTCAAGGATCGCAGCCACCGGCCGAAGCCGACTCTTAGTCTGGTAGCCGCGGAGCCGACTGTGGATTTCTCAGCACGACGTTTCGACACGGGACAAGCGGTGCGCGTGGAGACGGCGGGCGATCGCATCGCCCGCGTCACCCCCCTCGACGGCCGCAACGCCACGGCGCCGCCCGATCTGCCCTGGGTGGCCCCCGGCTTCGTCGATATCCAGGTGAACGGCCACCGCGGCCAGGAGTTCAGTTCCGCCACGCTGACGCCCGAGCAGGTGGCCACGATCGTCCGCGACCACTATGCGTTTGGCGTCACCGGTATCTGCCCCACGCTGACGACCCAAAGCCTGGCGACGCTGGAGCACGGCGTGCGGGCCATCGCCGCCGCCTGCGAGAAGTTCCCGGACGTCGGCCGCCGCGTGGCCGGCATCCATCTCGAGGGGCCGTTCATCACCAGCGAAGACGGCCCGCGCGGCGCGCACCCGGCCGAGCATTGCCGCCGGCCCGATTGGGATGCCTTCGGCCGGCTGCAGGAGGCGGCCGGTGGGCGCGTCAAGATCCTCACGATGTCGGTCGAGTTCGACGAGTCGCCGGACTTCATCGCCCGCGTCGTCGCCAGCGGCGCGGTCGTGGCCATCGGTCACACGGCGGCCGATTCCGCCCACATCCGCGCCGCCGTCGATGCCGGGGCGCGGCTCAGCACGCACCTGGGCAACGGTGCCCACCGGCAGCTTCGCCGCCACCCAAATTACCTCTGGGACCAGCTCGCCGAAGACCGGTTGACGGCCAGCCTGATTGTCGATGGCCACCATCTGCCGCCGGAGGTGGTCAAGTGCTTCGTCCGCGGCAAGACGCCGCCGCGCTGCATCCTGGTGAGCGATCTCTCGGGCTTGGCGGGACTGCCGGTC
>JBGQHD010000782.1:0-3295 GCA_041497795.1 Planctomycetia bacterium | reverse complement strand
CCTGGATCTCGATCCGGCCTTCAATCAGCTCTGGGCGACGCACGGCGTCAACATGCGGTTCAAAGGGCACACGCACTTCGTGACAATCGGAATGGCGATCGGCCAGGAGCATTGCTCCGTCCCGACCTGCGGCCGGACATGGATTACGACGCTGCAGCCGATCGTATTGCCGTACTGGCCGGTCGCAGAGCGAATCGACCATGATGGCTTGACGACCGTCGGCAATTGGCGCGGCTACGGATCGATTGAGCACCAGGGCGTGTTCTATGGCCAGAAAGCCCACTCGCTCCGGCAATTCATCGAATTGCCGAGGCGCACGTCGGAGAAGTTCTTGCCGGCACTGGCCATCCATCCCGGCGAGAAGCAAGACTTGGCGGCACTGGCAAGCAACGGCTGGCAGTTGATGGATCCGGCCCGAGTGGCCCACACGCCGCAGAGCTATCAACGATTTATCCAGGGTTCCAAGGCGGAGTTCGGCATTGCCAAGAGCGGCTATGTTGCCTCGCGCTGCGGCTGGTTCAGCGACCGTAGCATTTGCTATCTGGCTTCCGGCCGGCCAGTGATTGCTCAGGAGACGAGCTTCAGCCGCTTCCTACCGGTCGGCCAAGGGTTGTTCGCGTTTGAGACGGTGGATGACGTCTTGGCAGCGATTGATTCTGTGAACTGCGACTATGCACGTCATGCACGATGTGCTCGAGCAATTGCCGAGGAGCACTTTGCTTCAGACAAAGTGCTCGGCTTATTGCTTGAGCGCCTAGGGACCGCGTCATGAACCGGCAAGCCGACGAGCTTGGTGCAGCGCACACGCCGGAGCTACAGGCCGCCATCGAGCAGGCCCTGACAGATTACTTCGGCGCGACGCGGCGCGTGAGGAAACTGACGCGGCGCCCGTCAAATTATCGCTCCAGTTTTCCCTTGGAAGAGCTGGAGGTGCTGCTGGACGAGGGTGCTGAGCTGCCGTTGATCTTCAAGAATCTGGCCCTCCAATCGCTCCCAGAAACCGTGCGTCGAAGCAAACCGGAGTTTGTGTGGAGTCCGTTCCGCGAGATAGAGGTTTACCGAACCATTCTCGCCGGGCAGTGCCTAGGCACGGCCACTTATTACGGGGCCGTTGTCAACAGGGCGGCCGATCGTTACTGGCTTTTCCTGGAAAAGGTGCCTGGGCGGGAACTTTCCAAAGTTGGCGAGATGGCTGCCTGGCAGCACGCTGCCCGCTGGCTGGCGGCTCTGCATTCACGGTTTGCGGGCCAAACCGAGTCGCTGGCCTGCGAGTCGCACCTATTGCGCTGCGACCGCAGGTTTTTCCGGCGATGGATGAGGCGCGCGCAGATTATCCAGCGTGTGGCGAAGCCAGCCGCGTCGCGGACCGATTGGCACGAACACTTTGCCAAGCCCTACGAACAAGTTGTCGACCGGCTGACCGCGCTGCCGGTCACCCTGATTCATGGCGAGTTTTACCCTTCCAACGTGCTTGTGCAAGGGATGGGTGACCGCGTCCGTGTCTGCCCCGTCGATTGGGAGATGGCCGCCATTGGCACGGGCTTAATCGATCTGGCCGCCCTGACCGCCGGCAAATGGAGCGATGAGGAACGGGCTGCTCTCGCCCTGGCCTACTATGATGAATTAGCGAGAAATAGCCGGTCAGTAATGCCTCTCAGCGAGTTGATGGAAGCCCTCGACTATTGTCGTCTCCACTTAGCCGTGCAGTGGTTAGGCTGGTCTGCTGACTGGACGCCGCCTCCGGAGCACCGACAAGACTGGCTGGCGGAAGCGCGGCGGCTAATCGCAAAACTGGGACTGAAGTAATTGGCGGTCGATGTGACGTCGATGTGACCGACGCGCGCCAGCGAACGACACAGCGCACCTGCCGGGGCCGCATCAGGTGGCTACGAAGTCCCAGTGACGAAAGATGCGGCCCCGGTCAGGTGCAGCGCCTGGTAAGGCCCGACCTCCGGGCCAACCGGCCGACCACCACGCTCCTCGCACCGCACCCCACCGTCGCGCCCGGCGGGCCGGCCCAAATGCCTACGCCGCCCGGTCGTCCGCCTTCCCGGCCTCCGCCTGCCGCGCCCGGTCCTCGGCCGCCCGCTTCAGGCGCTGCAGCGAGTCCGCGACGCTCTCGTGAAAGCGCGCGCCCATGCGCTCCAGCAGTCGGCCCCGCCACCCGGGCGGGAACGAGAAGTCTCACCCGAAGCGGAGCATGCAGCTGCCCCCGTCGATCGGCATGCACGCGATCCGGTTGTCGCCGACGATCCCGAGCGGGAGGGCCGTGCGGAACCGGATCTGGTGCCGCTCCGCGTCCACCTCCAGGACCTCGCCCTCGACCCGCCACCGCCGGCACAGGGCCCGGGTCCAGCCGGCGAACTTCTGCCTGGCCGCCGCCGGCCCTTCCGGCTCGACCCGCTCGACCGTCAGGTCAAAGAACCGGCCGTACCCGGCCGGGTGCATCAGCAAGTCCCAGACGAGTTCGACCGGTGCCTGCACCCGGTCAGCCGGACATACGTTCACGGCCATACCCGTCCCCTCCTCTTCAGCCGTCGCCCCTCACCTTTCGGAAGCCCCATGTCGGCGAATTATCCTTGATCGGCGTTGTGACGCAACTTGCGTCCGAATTTTTTCTTCTCTCGCCCCAAGGACCGGACGCGATGGACTACAGCAGGCGTAACGGTCCACCGGATCGTTGCGATACTGCGCGCGCGTCGGTCCGACACACCGATGCGTGTGGCCGCTACGTAATCTCTGCCTATTTGGAGCCGACAATCCGTGGAGAAATGAGCTTCGAGACGCGTCGGGCGCTTCGCGGAGGTCATGGCGAACGGGTGACGGTGCCAGGGAATTGCTGGCCTTCGCTATCACCACTACGGAGCGACGAGCGAGTGCAGGAACGCCAAGAGCTTTTGCTTCTCTTCGTGCCTGAGCATCGCGAACTTGGCTCGCGATCGCTCGGCTTCGCCTGCGTGCAGCAGGATGGCCTCGTCGACCGTGTCGGCCCGGCCGTCGTGCAGATAGGGGGCTGAGTCGCGCACGCCCCATAGAGGTGGGGTGCGCCATTCCGATACCGTGGCCGGCTCAGGGGAGAGCTTGCGCTTGCCGGCCACTTCGTCCTTGGGTTTCTTCCTGGGCTGGTTAGGACCACTTGGCGGAGGCCCGCCATAGGAGAAGCCGATGCCGCCGGCCGGCCTGTCGCTCAGGTTCTGCCCCATCTCGTGCAGCAGCAGATCGCTGTAGATGCCATCCACGTCGCCCAGCTTGGGAACGTGGCAAGTCGTACAGCCGACGGTGGCAAAGAGCTTTT
>JBGQHD010000781.1:0-3295 GCA_041497795.1 Planctomycetia bacterium | reverse complement strand
TGGGACTGGAAGACCCATGAGCTGAAGCAGGCCATCGACCTGGGCGAAGGGGGCATGATTCCGCTGGAAATCCGCTGCCACCACAACCCGGACAGTGCGCACGGCTTCATCGGCGCGGCGCTCTCCAGCGCCATCTGGCATTTTCGCAAGGGGGCCGACCAATGGCGGGCCGACAAGGTCATCCAGGTCGAGTCGGTGGAGCAAAAGGGCTGGCCGTTCCCCGTGCCGGGGCTGATCACGGACCTCGTGCTCTCGCTCGACGACCGCTGGCTGTATTTCTCGAACTGGCTGCACGGCGACCTCCGCCAATACGATGTCCGCGACCCCGCCAAGCCGAAGCTCACCGGCCAAGTGTGGCTGGGCGGCGTGCTGGGCCGCAGCGGCAAGCTGCGCGGGGCGGACTTCGTCGGCGGGCCGCAGATGCTGCAGCTCAGCCTCGATGGCCGACGGCTCTACGTCACCAATTCGCTCTACAGCAAGTGGGATAATCAGTTCTATCCCGACATGGCCAAGAAGGGCTCCTACCTGCTGGCGATCGACTGCGACACGGCCAAGGGGGGCATGACGCTCAATGACCGGTTCCACGTCGATTTCGGCAAGGAGCCGCAGGGAGCGGCGCGAGCCCACGAAATCCGCTTCCCGGGCGGCGATTCCACGTCGGACATCTGGGTATGACGCGGGAGCCCTCAAGCGTCAGCGCGAGAGCGTGCGAGAGGCCTCGATTCGCCGAAACGAATTCCGCCGCCCGAGGGGGTTCAATCGGGATACTCTTCCTGCACCGTGATGCCCTCGGCCAGCAGCGCCGGACGCACCACGTCCTTCCAGCACTTGGGGCAGACGCCGTGGCTGAAGGCCACGTCGGAATGCGTGGTCAGATAGGCGTCCACCTGGTGCCAGTACTTCTGGTCGTCGCGGACGCTCTTGCAGTACGAGCAGATGGGCAAGAGGCCGTGGAGTTGCTGCACCTGATGCAGGGCTTGTTCGAGCTCCTGCACGCGCTGCGCCAGGGCGGTCTGCAACTGCACGACCTTCACGCCCACGCCCAGCCGGGCCAGCAGCTCGTCGCGGTCGAAGGGCTTGGTGACGTAGTCGTTGGCGCCGGCCTGCAGCCCTTCGATGATGTGGTCTTTGCTGTCCCGGGAGGTGAGCAGCAGCACGTACATGCTCTCCAGCTTGGGCGTGGCCCGGATTTGGCGGCACACCTCCACCCCGTACATTTCGGGCATGAGCCAATCGAGGATCGCCACCTTGGGAGGGTCGTCCACCAGCAGGGCGCTCCAAGCGTCGGCCCCGTTCGACGCCTCGACGACCTCATAGCCCTGCTTCATCAGCAAGGATCTGAGGACCATTCGCGAGACGTCGTCGTCTTCGGCAATCAGGATTCTCATGGCGCGCTCTCCACGGTTAGGTTAGAAACTGCCGCTCGCAAACAAGCCAGAGCTTGCCGCAACTCTTTTTGGGCGGCTGGACAATGGGCCCCGTCCCCCGTACGACCGAGAAGCTCGAGACGTTGGGCCGCCTGGAAGGCGCGACGAGCGCTGAAATTGCCGATGGACCCCTTGAGCTTGTGGGCCGCCCGCTCCACCGCCGGCCCATCGCCGCGGGCCACGGCGTCGTCGATCTCCGCCAGCGACTGCTCGGCCTGCTGCGTAAACAGCCGGACCATGTCGTGGAGCAGGTCCCAGTCGCCGTCGCAGCGAGCCAGGGTCGCTTCGAGATCGAAGGCCGGTTCCGCGTCGCCGCCGGGAGGCACGGAGGCCGCGGGGGTTGTTGGCGCCGCGGGGGTCGTTGGCGTCGTCACCCGCGTCAGCACCTCGCGGAGTTCCGCGAAGTGCAGCGGCTTGGAGACGTAGGCGTCCATGCCCGACGCCAAACACCGCTCGCGGTCCCCCTTCATGGCGTGCGCCGTCAGGGCCACGATGGGAACATGGCGGCTGGTGCCCTGCTCCGAAACGCGAATGGCGGACGTCGCCGCCAGGCCGTCCATCTGCGGCATTTGAACGTCCATCAAAACCACGTCGAAGGTCTGACTCTCCAGCCTCCGCAGCGCTTCGCGTCCGTTGCCGGCGACGGCGACGGTGTGTCCCTGCTTCTCGAGCAGCTTGACCGCCAGCACCTGATTGACTTCGTTGTCCTCGGCCAAGAGGATGCGAAGCGGGCGCGAGGGGGGGGCGTGCGGCCGCTGCTCTTGGGCGCCGGCAGGCCGGAATTCGCGTGTCCCCCGGACCGCCGTGCCGGCTCCCTGAAGCACGGCCACCACGGCATCGAACAGCTCGGACTGCTTGATGGGTTTGCGCAAGTAGAGGGCGGCCCCGGAGGCCCGGCAGCGGGCGGCATCCTCGGCCCGGTCTGCCGACGACAGCATCAGGATCGTCGTGCCGGCCAGATCGGGATGGTGCCGAATCTGCTCCATCACCGCGAAGCCGTCCATCTCGGGCATGTGGACGTCGAGGACCACCAGCGGGAAAGCCTGGCCTGCGGCTGCCGCGAGGCGCATCGCCTCCAGGGCGCCCGGTCCGCTATCCACGGCTACGGGCACCATCCGCCAATGCGTGAACAGCTCCTTGAGGATGGTGCGGTTCGTGGCGTTGTCATCGACTACGAGCACGGCCAGGCCCGTCAAGTCGGCCGCGTCGGCCGCGACGTTCCGTTCCGTGCCCGCGGAGCGGCCGAAGCGAGCGGTGAAGTGGAACGTGGTTCCCTCGCCCACCTGGCTATCGACCCAGATGCGGCCTCCCATCAACGCCACCAATCGCGCGCTGATGGCCAGGCCCAATCCCGTGCCGCCGTAGTGCCGGGTGGTCGAGCTGTCCGCTTGCGTGAAGGACTCGAAGATGATCCGCTGCTTGTCCGGCGGAATGCCGATGCCGGTGTCGGTGACCGAAACGTGCAGCTCGATCTCGTCGGCGGCGACCGCCGCCGGCTCGACCTGCACCCGCACTTCACCCTGCGGCGTGAATTTGATGGCGTTCCCCACGAGATTGACGATCACCTGCCGCAGCCGCAGGGAATCGCCCACCAAGTATTCGGGCACGTCGGGAAGAATCCGTCCGGACAGCTCCAGCCCTTTCTGGTGGGCGCGCTGGCCGAGCACCTTGAGCACGTCCCCCAGGCATTCCCGCAGGTCGAAGTCGTGGGGGTCCAGATCGAGCTTGCCGGCCTCGATCTTGGAGAAGTCGAGAATGTCGTTGATGACCTTCAGCAGCGCGTCGGTCGAGGATTGCACCGTCTCCAGGTATTCGCGCTGCTCGCGCGTCAACTCGGTGTCCAGCGCCAGCTCGGTCATGCCCAGGAT
>JBGQHD010000780.1:0-3295 GCA_041497795.1 Planctomycetia bacterium | reverse complement strand
TCGGCCGGCGAACTGGCCATCGCCGTGGAAGCCGGTTTTCCGCCGGCGCGAATCTTCGTCGCCGGGCCGTACAAGTCGCCTGAGACGATCTCGCAACTAGGGTCCTTGCCGGAAGCGGTCGTCTCGATGGACTCGGCCAGCGAACTGGAGACCATCGCCCGCGCCGCGCTACCCAACCGGCTGGTCCTGCGCCTGCGGCCCGATTTCTGTTCGCACGCGGTGTGCTCCGCGGGGAGCGATTCGCGGTTCGGCGTCTGCTTCGACGAGCTGCCGCGCTGCCGGGCGGCGGCGCGTTCACACGGCCTGCGCATCGCCGGTTTTCACGTGTTCGCTGGATCGCAAGTGCTTCAGGCAGAACAGGTCACCCAGCACCTGCGCGGGGCGATGGACCTATCCTGCCGCGCCGCCGATGCGCTGGGCATCACGCCTGAACTAGTGAACCTCGGCGGCGGGTTTGGCATTCCTTACGGGCCCGGCCAGGAGGAATTGGATTTGGCCCTCGTCGGCGACGAGTTGGCCAGGCTGGTGGATCGTGCCGCGCCGGCCCGGATCGTGCTCGAGTTGGGCCGCTACCTTGTCGCCCAAGCGGGTTGGTATTTGACGACGGTGGTTGGACATCAGCGTCATCGCGGCCGGGAGGCAGTGGTCGTGGACGGCGGCACGCATCAGCGGGCAGATATGTGCGGCCTCGGCCTGCGCACCAAGGCGCATCCGCCGCTCGTGCTGGATGCAGAGGTGGACGCCATGCGGCCGACCGACGTATTGGGCTGCCTCAGTCTGCCGGCCGACGTGCTGGCCGAAGCCGCCGCACTGCCGCCGCTGTCGCCGGGCAACGTCCTGGCTTTCGCCAACGCGGGGGCCTACGGCGTGTGGTCCTCGCCGGCGATATTTCACGCCTATCCGCTGCCGGCGGAGGTGGCTTTTGACGCCGCGAGCATTCAACTCATGCGGCCGCGCAAGCCGGCCCAGAGCATGTTGGACGACCAACACCATGTCGCCGACCAAACCATGCCGAAGGAAGCGGTGGCAGTCGGCCGATCCCAAGGACTCGTGGTAGAATGACAACGTCGTATCACACGGCATGTGCCATGGCACTGGCGATCTTACCGTTCGTCCTGGTGGCTGAACCGGTCAAGGCGCTGGCGCAGGATGCGAAAAAGACCGAGAACGCTGGTAGCGTCAAGGTCATCACCAACTCGATCGGCATGAAGCTGGCGCTGATCCCCGGGGGCAGATTCCTGATGGGCTCGCCTCGCACCGAGGCCGACCGCGAATCGCAAGAAGTGCAGCACGAAGTCACCATGACTAAGCCGTTTTACCTCGGCGTCTACGAGGTGACGCAGCGCGAGTGGCAAGCCGTGTTCGGTACGAAGCAGCGGGCCACGTTCGACAGCGAGCGCGGCGGCAGCCTCGACCATCCCATGGACGGCGTCACCTGGCCGCAGGCAGTGGAGTTTTGCGGCAAGCTCTCGGCGCTGCCTGCGGAGAAAGCGGCCGGACGCAAATACCGCCTGCCGACCGAAGCGGAGTGGGAATACGCCTGCCGCGCGGGGACGACCACGGCCTTCCACCTGGGAGATTCGCTGTCGTCGCAGCAGTCAAACTTCAACGGCAATTACCCCGCGGGCGGCGCAAAAGACAGCGGCGCAAAAGACATCGCGAAGAAGGGGCCGTATTTGCGGAAAACGACGCCCGTCGGCTCTTTCAAGCCCAACGTTTTTGGTCTGTACGACATGCACGGCAACGTGGCTGAGTGGTGTGCCGACTGGTATGACGAAGATTACTACGGCAAGAGCCCGGAGGAAGATCCATCAGGGCCGCCCCGCGGCGTGGCCGCCGATGATTATGGCGGTTTCTACCGAGTGGTGCGCGGCGGGAGCTGGCTGGACGACGGAGCGGCCTGCCGCTCGGCGTGCCGCTTCCGGGCGATGACGACGAACAACTACCGCTTCATCGGCTTTCGCGTGGCGTGTGAGGCCCCGGCCGGTGCGAAGAAAGAATGAGTTCCCGTTTTGGTGATTTCCGGGTACCGCGGATGTGCAACCTGAGGCGACGGTTCTTGCTGACGAGCCTGGCGGCGATCGTCGTGGCCGGCTGCGGCACTGCGAGTCCCGAGGTGGGCCCGCCGCCGGGCAAGCAGCAAGTCACGCTCTACATCAAAGGGATGGGCGAGCGGCTCAAGCTGATGTGAAGCGACTGACCCAACCGGGTCAAGCAGGCCCTGGCAGGGCTTGAGGGTGTTGCATCGGTCGAAGACCAGTGGGACCGTGATCCCAATTCGGAGGATCCAGACGATCTGTTGCACGTGACGTTCGACCCGGCGAGGGTCGCCGTCCCTGATATGTTGGAGTTGATTCGGACCGAGAAGTTTGAAGCCGAAGTTCGCCGCGAGTAAGTGGGGTAGGCTTCCAGCCTGCCGGGCATGCCCAAGATCCCTTGAGGCAAGCTGAAAGCCTACCCTACGAGCGGCACGTCAACGAAAGGAGCCGACCCATGTCGAGCGAAATGAAACCCGCGGCCCCCAGCACCGCGCGGGGCGCCGCTTCCAGCCGGGGTGAGCGGATCGCCACGCTGGGCACCGTGGTCTCGGCCATCCTGGCTTCGAGCTGCTGCTGGGTGCCATTGCTGCTCCTGGGCCTGGGCCTACTGGGCGTCTCGACCGGCGGGCTGGCCCGCACGATAAAGGTCGGCTTGGAGAGTTATCGACCCGCGTTCACGGTCGTCACCTTCGCCTTCTTGGGACTGGCCTTCTACTTCACGTATCGTCCACGCCGCGCGGCCACGGCGAAGGGCGGCGCCGGGGACTGCTGACAGAAGACGTCCCAAAGCGGCGGTCGCCGCTGGAACATGATGACCATGAACAAGGTCATGCTGTGGGTCGTGGCGGTCATGGCTGTGGGGTTTCTGTGCTTCCCGCAGCGAACGATGGGGCTGCTGCTGCCCGGCGGCGACGACGAAATCACCGCCGACATGGCCACGGCGGTCTTGCGCGTCGAAGGGATGACGTGACCAACCTGCGTGCCGGGCGCCACGAAGGCGATCCGGGAAGCAGCACCGGGGGTGCTGGTGAAGGTGGATTACGAAAAGAAACTGATCACACTCGGCACCGCGAAGGACCAGCCCTTGCCGCGCGACGAAATCCTGACCGCGCTGGAGTCCCTCAGCTACCACGGACAATGGGTCGAGCCCTAGGCTTTGTCAGAAAACCCTCGGCCAGGACACTAACCCGACGCGCAAGCGAGGGAGATGCGAGGATAGGCGGCGATTCTCCCTCGCTTGCGCGTCGGGTTAGTGT
>JBGQHD010000779.1:0-3297 GCA_041497795.1 Planctomycetia bacterium | reverse complement strand
CGCAACTCGACAGCCCAGGCCGAAGGCCTGGGTAAGGGTTCCATCCGGAAACCGAAGCCCTGAAGGGGCGTGACTGCGGTGCGATCAGGTTCCGCCCTTTCAGGGCTACACAGAATCATGGCATCTGCGACCCAGGCCTTCGGCCTGGGCTGTCGAGTTTCGGCCCGTTGGGCCTGGTTCCGATGACGGTGTGACCGGACCACACTCGTCTCGCGGAGCGAGACGGCTACACTGGCTTGCGGCCCACGTAGAGCGTGGCGATGCCGAAGGTCAGCGAGTAATACCGGGCGTCGCTCAGGCCGGCGGCGTGCATCTTCTCGCAGAGAGCCTCGCGCTCCGGGAACTCTCCCACGCTGGTCGGCAGGTAGGCGTAGGCGTCGTAGCGGTTGCGGGAAAGCCATTGCCCGATCCGCGGCAGCACGCGGCGGAAGTACCAGCCGTAGATGGCCCGGAACGGCTGCCAGCGGGGCATCGAGAACTCCAGCACCACCACCCGCCCGCCGGGCCGGCAGACGCGGGTCATCTCCCGCAGCCCGCCGTCGGTGTCGCTGACGTTCCGCAGGCCGAAGGCCACGCAGACGATCTGGAAAGTGTCGTCGGCAAACGGCAGCCGCAGCGTATCGGCCGCCAGGAACGTCACGCGGCCGTCGGCCCCGGCTCGCTGCGACTTGGCCGCCGCCCGCACGAGCATCTCCGGGCAAAAATCGGCCCCGACGACCGGCACGGCCCCTCGCGCGGCCCGGTGGTAGGCCAGCGCCAGGTCGCCCGTGCCGGAGCAAACGTCGAGCACCGGCGCATCGCCCTCGACCGGCGCACGGCGTACGGTGCGCCACCGCCAATAGCGATCGACGTTGAGCGACAGCAGGTGGTTGAGAAAGTCGTACCGCCCGGCGATCTCGCCAAACATCCGCCGCACGCGCTGACCGGATTTATCGACGGGCATGGGTCGGACGCAACAGGTAGGGTGGGTCGAGCGCCAGCGAGACCCACCAATTACGCTACACCCATAACCGCCGGCCACGACGTAATGCAACCGCCAGGTAAGGATGCAGCGCGCCGAGGAGACCGAGGAGACCGACGAGACCGAGGAGGCCACAGCGCGTATTTGGTGGGTCTCGTTCCTCGACCCACCCTACTCCAACACGAACGCCGCGATGACGGCATCCACGATGCCCACTAGCGCCGCCCCGGCGATCACGCCGGCGCACAGCGGCTCGTGGTTATCGACCCAGTAGTTGGGCTTGGAAAGCTCAGCGGCCTTGACCTTGGCGGCCACCTCGCCGGCCGGCTCTTCGGCCGCGTCCGCGGGAGTCTCTTCCACGACTTCGGCCGGAGCCGCATGGTCGCGCCCGACTCCCATGATCCAGAAGAAGAGCGCCCCCAGGAACATGGCCAGCGACGACCTGAAATCCAGCACGAAGGCCAGCCCCAGACCCACCGGAGAGAGCGGGAAGCGCCCCCGGGTGGCGATGCGGCCCATCTCCAGCGCCAGGCCGACCAGCGCGCCCGCGCCGCAGGCCCAGAGCACCGACATGGGCAAGTTCTGCAGGCCTTCGGTCAACACCTTGGCGACGGCCCGCCAGACGGTAACCGACGGCATGGGGAACTTGTCGCTCTGGATACTTTCGACTCCCTTCTTCGCCATCTCCTGCGTAAACAGCAGATAGAACAGCGGCACCGACGCGATCGAGCCGGAGATGATGCCGATCACGTGCCCGATCGCCTGTTGCCGCGGCTTGGCTCCCAGCATGTAGCCGGGCTTGATGTCCATCAGCAGATTCGACGAGTTCGAGACCACTTCGGCCGTCAGCCCGGCGGTGGCCAGGTTCGTGTGAATGTTGCCCGGCTGGACTACGCCGTAGAAGAGCTGCGTGATCTTCGACGTGGCGCCCACGGGCGTCGTCGAAGTCAGGGCCGTCGAATTGGCCGCGACGAGCGCCAGCACGAACGTCAGCGGCAGGCCGATCAAGCACACCAGGATGTTCACGCCGAAGAACCAATGGGCCAAGAGCGCCGCCAACACGCTGACGACGGGAATGCCGACCAGCGAGATCCACAGCGGCAGCTCGATGTGCTTCAGCACGTCGCTGGATTGCTTCTTGCCCAGCAGCCCACGGAACGAGTCGAGGAGCATTTTCGGCTTGGCGAAGAACGCGGTCAGCGATGCCACGACCATGCACGCCACGCCCGGCCACAACGACCAGAGCGTGATTTGGCGGAAGCCGAACACGGCCGTGCCATCGGGCAGCACGGCCTTGGGCTGGATGTCCCCCAGCGAGATCATGAGCGGCGCCAGGACGGCGAAGTTCAGCAGCGCGCCGACGATGAGCGAAACGCCGCCGCGGATGCCCATCAGCCCGCCCGCGGCCATCAGGGCCAGCTCCGGCAGCTCGGTGAGGGTGAGCTGGTTGGCCCTGGTGCCGCCGGCGCCCCACAGTTTGGGAATCGGCAGGCCCAGCCGGCCGAAGAAGCCGTCGAGGCTGTCGGGGATATGGACGATGGTGTCAAGGGCTTTGTCGTACAGCCTCTGCCGCAGGAGGTTGAATTGGAGCCATTGTTGGATGGCTTCGGAGCCGCAGAACTTGATCAGGGCGCCCACGCCCGCGGCGGCGAACAAGGCCCGCGCCTTGGCCATGCCGACGGCGGCTTCGGCGCTATGGAGCGTGTACATCACCACGCCGGCAGCCCGCCCTTCGGGAAACGGATGCTGCTCGTCATTGATGAACCGCCGCTTCATCGGAAACGCGAACAGCACGCCGAGCACCGAGATCACGATGTTCCAAGCGATGATCTGCCACCACGGCAAAAGGTGTTGGTCGGCAATCGGCACGTCGCGCTGGTCTTCGATCATGTAGGCGACCAGCGACGAAATGAGCGGTGCCGTCATGTAGCCGGCCGCCGTGGCGATCGACTGCATGGCGTTGTTCTCCAGGACCGTGAATTCCTTGGCCCAGCCGATCTGCGACATCACCTTGAACATCGCGAAGGCCAGAATCACCGACGTCACGCCCACCCCCAACGACCAGCCGGTCTTGGCGCCGATGTACAGGTTCGTGGCCGAAAGAATGCCGCCCAGCAGAAAGCCCGTGATCGCCGAGCGGATCGTGAGCTGCGGCATGTTCCCTTTGTAGACGTTCTCGAGCCACCAGCGGTCCTTCTGCTCCAGCGTCCAGTCGCGGATTTGTTCTTCGGTGAGCTGCTTGATGGCCATGGGCGAGCTGCGGGGGGAGGGCTAAGAAAGAAACCGTATCAAGCGAGGGTCGCGTAAAGGGGTCGGGAGTCGATTTTCGCGACAAT
>JBGQHD010000778.1:0-3297 GCA_041497795.1 Planctomycetia bacterium | reverse complement strand
ATCTGGTTCCCAAGCTCCGCTTGGGAACCCGACCCCCGAAGCTCTGCTTCGAGTCGTGAAGCGGAGCTTCACAACAGGCGTTCCCAAGCAGAGCTTGGGAACGAGAGGTTCCATGCGCGTCTTCATCTCCTACAGCCGCAGCGACCAGGCCCTGGCCCATCTGTTGGGCTACATCCTCACCACGGCCGGCATCAAGTGTTACGTCGACCGGGCGATTCGCGCCGGGCGGTATTTCGACCACGAGATCAAGGAGATGATCCGCAAGGCCGACGTGGTACTTGTGCTGCTCACCAAGTCTTCGATGAACTCGGCCTGGGTCAACCAGGAAATCGGCTTCGCCATCGCCCACGATAAGAAGGTCTGGCCGCTGGCGCTGGAGGAGGACCTGGAGCCGACCGGCATGATCTCGATGACCGAGTCGTATGCCCTGCTCGATTGGTCGAACCCCAGCGACGCCGTCGAGAACCTGCTTCGCGGCCTGCGCAGCGACGGCAGCCCCGGCGAGGGCGACTTTCCCGGCGTGGGGCTCGATCAGGTGCTCACCGGCCGCATCGCACGGGGCAAGTTCATCGCCCAGCGGCTGCGCGAGCTGGCCCGCGACGCCGACCGCAAGATCACGATCTACCACCAGGCGGGCTTCTCGGTGCTGGGCGTGTCCGACGATCCGCTCTATCCGGTGCCCGGCGTACACACGCCGGAGTACGTGCGCGTGCTGATGGACGAGCGGGCGGCGCTAGAGGCCCTGGTCAACAGCCCGCACACGACGTTCCGCCTGATCGTCTGGCCCGTGCGGCCCTACGACGCCCGGAACGTCGCCGTGCGGTTCCGCAGCTTGCTCGACTGGATGCGGGCGAAAGGGAACGACCCGCGCGTGGAATTCACCTGCGGCCCGTTCCCCGGTCCCAAAAACCGGCACGTCGTGCTGGGCGAGTTCGTGCTCGAAGGCTATAAGCTCGACCAGACGCCGGGCTACGAAATGAGTGTGGCCCGCTACCAGCCAGGCAAGGTCCGCGAAGCCGCCCAGGAGTTCGAAGCCGCCTGGCGGCAGCTCTGGCGGGGTGACAAACAGGCCGTGATCCGTCAAATTGAAGAGATGTACGCCAAGGTGGCCCATGAGGGCGGAGCGCCTGCGCAGTCACGTCGCGAGTGAGGTTCTCCTCATCCACTCTTCAGCGAAAGGTGACGTGCCGTGGACTATCAATGCCCCAGTTGCCGGCAGATGGTCCGGCTGCCGGACGACTCGGCCGGCAAGAACGTCCTGTGCCCGAAGTGCGCGGCCGTCATCGCCGTTGCCGGCGGCTCGTTCGCCCCGACGCAAACGGGGCCGGCGGCCGGCGCCGGCGATAATCCCTACAGCGCGCCGCAGGCGGCCTACGCGCCGCCGACCTATGCCGTGGATGGCAGCGGGGTGATGGGCAATCAGCCGGTGGATGCCGGGCAAGTGCTGAGCCACGCCTGGAAGGTGTGGTCGGAGAACCTGGGCCTGCTGGTCGGCGCGATGTTGGTGATGCTGCTTATCAGTCTTGCCCTGTTTGGAATCTATTTCGGAATTCGCGTGGCGCTGCTCGCGCAAGGTATGGACCCGCTCGCTATGCAAGCCTTGAGTTTCCCCCTCAACGTGCTGCTCAACGCCATCACGACCTACATCAGCATCGGGCAAACTCAAATGATCTTGAAGCTTATCCGCGGACAACCGGCCAGCGTTGCCGACCTGTTCGGCGGCGGTCCGCGCTTCTGGCCCGTGTTTGGCGCATCCATCCTGGCCGGCATCGCCCTGGGGATCGGTTTCTTACTGTGCATTATTCCGGGCATCATCCTGGCGCTGATGTTCTGGCCGTTCTCTTACGTCCTCGTGGACAATAAGGCGGGCGTGACGGATTCGTTCTCCGTGGCTTCGACCATTACCCAGGGCAACCGCGGAACGACGTTCGTCCTCGCGCTAGCAAGCCTTGGGATTGGCATCTTGGGCTGGCTGGCATGTGGCATCGGCATCATTTTCGCCGCTCCCCTGGTGAGCGTGATGTGGGCCACGGCCTACTTGATGATGTCGGGTCAACTGGCGGCCCAGCCGGCGCAAGCGGCGTATGGAATGCGGTAACCGCCGCGGGCTTCGCTTCGTGCGAGGCTTACGCGTTGTGGCGACCCGGCGGCGGCCGCTAGACTCAGTGCATGTCGCTTCTTTCCTTCGAGCAGCGTCTGGCCGAGGCCTGGCCGCCGGAAGACTGGGCCGGCGTCACCGTGCTGGTCGCCGTCTCGGGCGGGCCGGACAGCGTTGCGCTCGTGCGCGGACTGCACCGGCTGCGGCACGTGGACGCGTCTCTCCGAGACTCGTCCGCGCGTCTCGGAGAGACGCGGCCACGTGCCGCGACCGGCCGCCTGGTCGTCGCGCACTTCAATCATCGCTTGCGGCCGGAGGCGGACGAGGAGGAAGCCTTCGTCTGCGAGCTGGCTGCGCGGCTGGGCTTGCCGTGCGAAACGTCGCGCGCCGAGCCGGCCATGCTCGATCGCGGCGACGGCCTGGAGGCGGCGGCGCGCGATGCCCGGTACCGCTTCCTGCAAAGCACCGCCGAGCGCCTCGGCGCCCGCTACCTGGCCACCGGCCACACGGCCGACGACCAGGTCGAGACGATCCTGCATCACATCCTGCGGGGCACGGGCCTGGCCGGCCTGGCGGGCATGCCGCGCGCTCGCACCTTGGGGCCGGCCGTGACCCTCATCCGGCCGCTGCTCGGCCTGCGCCGCGGCGACGTGGAAGAGTACCTGGATCAGCTCGGCCAATCCGCTTGCCGCGACGCGACTAACCTTTCGCCCGAGCACACGCGCAACCGTATCCGGCACGAGCTGCTGCCGCTATTGGCCGAGCGGTTCAGTCCTTACGTGAAGGATGCCCTGCTGCGGCTGGGCGCGCTGGCCGGCGAGGCCCACGAGGTGCTCGCCCGCCTGGCCGACGATCTGGCCGAGCGGGCCGCGACGGTGCTGCCCGGCGGCGAGGTTCGCCTGGACTGCCGCGCGCTGGGCCAACAGCCGCGCTACGTGGTCCGCGAGATGTTCTGCCAGATCTGGCGTCGGCAGGGCTGGCCGCTGCAAGACATGACCTTCCGCCACTGGGACGAGCTGGCCGAGATGACCTGCGCGGCCGAGGCCGGTGGGCGTCCGCGGCACGTCTTCCCCGGCGAAGTGATCGCCCGCGCGGATGCCCAAGAGCTGCGACTCCGCAGGTAGGTCCCGCCTGCCGGGCGGAACAAACCGCTCGGCGACCCACGGGAGGCCAGTGCCGCCCGGCAGGCGGCACCTACT
>JBGQHD010000777.1:0-3314 GCA_041497795.1 Planctomycetia bacterium | reverse complement strand
TTGCCTATGAGATGCGTCAACGTCGTAGATGCTCAGATGCTCGCAGATGCAGGTTGAACGAGGCTGCTCTTCGAATGGAATGTTGGTTGCCACTTCCGCTGGGGCTTCCGCTTCGCTCCAGCCCCAGCCACCCGTCGTAAGGCGGACACTCTTGTCCGCCAGATGCGTGCCTGCGCCCGCGGTGGCGGACAAGAGTGTCCGCCTTACGACGCTTAGTCGGGCAGCTTGGCCTCTTCGATCTTAAACGGCAGCGACACGGCGGCGTCCTTGGCGTCCGCCTTCAGCTCCACCGGCACCGTCCAGACTACGCTGCCGACCTTGCAGACGCCCGACTCCTTGGTCTGGCAATAATAGTACGTGAGCGAGACCTTGAGCTTCTCGCTGCCGGTCGCCGCCTTCACGGGCAGGGTGATGTCGAACTTGGCGGTCCGCTCCTTGGGCTTGACCAGCTTGCCGATCGCCCCACGGTCGATGGCCCCGGCGTCGCCGTCCGCCTCGACGTAGTAGGCCATCGGCGCTTCGGCATTCATCTTCCAGCCCTCCGGCAGATCCAGCGAGACGCTGAGCGTCAGCTTGCCATCGACGGTTTTCGCCACGGCCTTGGGCAACTCGACCTGCTTGGCGCCGGGAAACTTCGGCTTGCCCGCCGCGGCGGCCGGCGCGGGGGGCGTCAGCCCGGCGATCTCGATCGTCGAGATCTTCTTGCCGTCCGCCAGGTCGATGACGCGAATGCGGTGATTGTTGGTGTCGGCCACGTAGAGCTTTCCGCCGGCCACGGAGAGCCCGGCCGGCTCGTCGAGTGTGGCGGGGCCGTCGGCCGCTGCTTTGCCGCCGCCGGCGATGGTCTTGATGGTCTCGTTCTTGAGGTCGATCTCCTTGACCTTGTCGTTGTAGGTGTCGGCCACGTAGAGCTTGCCGTCGCGATAGGCCACGGCCAGGCAGTGCTGGAGCAGCGCCTTGTCGAGCGCCCCGTCCACGTCGCCGAACTTGAACAGCCGGCCGATGCGCAGCTCGGCCGTGCCCAGCACGGTGCGGACCTCCGCCTTGGGCTTCAGCGGCACGGCGCGGACCGAGCTGCCTTCGCTGTCGGCCACGTAGAGCCACTCGCCGTCGGACGACAGGCCGCTGGGCTGGGCGAACGAGGCGTGCTCCGGCTCCAACGGCCGGCCCGGCAGCAGCGGACCATCGACGATGTCCTCGCGGCCGTTGCCCGAGTAGGGGCCGATTTCCTTCTCGTCCAGCGTCATCTTCCAAATCTGGTGTGAGCCGGCCATGGCGATGTACAGGTCGCCGCCCACGATCCACAGGTCCCACGGGCTGGCCAGCGATTCCTCCGCCGGCTTGCCGACAAAGCGGCTGGGCAGCTTGGGGAACCCCTCGTCATCGATCTTGATGCCGGGCCAGAGGGCGCTGCGGCGCTGGCGGCCGGTCCCGGCAATGGTGGTCACCTGCTTCTTCGCCAAGTCCACCTTGCGGATCAGGTGATTCTCGGTGTCGGCGACGTAGAGCGTCTCACCGCGCAGGGCCATGCCCTGGGGATGATTGAACCTCGCGGCGCGGAAGTCGCCGTCGGCGCGGCCGCTCTCGCCGCCGCCGATCGTGCCCAGCAGCGTGCCGTCGAGCTTGGCCACCACGATGCGGTTGTGGTTGCTGTCGGCGATGAACAGCCGCGAACCCGCTTCGTCGGCCAGAACCTTGCCGGGGAACCGCAGCGGCGTGGCGGCGTGCGCCTCCGGCTTGAACCGCAGCGGCGTCGCGTCCAGGGCGCCCTTCTTGGCGTAGTAGGGGCTGGCCTTCTTGAGGAAGCCGTCGAGCACGTCGAAGTCGATCTCGCCGCTGTGCTGGGCGACGAGGTTCCCCTCGGGATCGATCAGCCGCAGGCTGGGCCAGCTCGAGATGCCGTAGTTCTCCCAGATGGCGTGCTCGGCGTCGTTCACCACAGGGTGCTCGATCTCGTAGCGGAGGATCGCCTCGCGGATGTTCTTGGTCCCTTTCTCCGTATCGAACTTCGCCGAGTGGACGCCGATCACCACCAGGTCGTTGGGGTGGGCCTTTTCCAGCTTCTTCAACTCGGGCAGAACGTGCATGCAGTTGATGCAGCAATAGGTCCAGAAATCCAGCAGCACCCACTTGCCGCGCAGGTCCTTGATATCCAGCGGGCCGGCGGCGTTCAGCCATTCCTTGCCCCCTTCCAGCGGCGGGGCCTTCACGCGGCGGGGGAATGGATGCTCGCTCATGTCCTCGTCATCGACCAGTGCCTTTTTCGGCTTGGCCGCGGACGGGCCCTCTTTCCCCTCGCCGGGCGCGGGGGCCTCGATCGGTTGTCGGCCGAGTTCGACTTCGGCCAGCGAATTCTGTGAAGCCAAGCTGTCGGCCACGATGCCGCCAGGCAAGCCAACGGGCGTGGAGCCGCCGCAGCCGCCCAGGACGGCCAGCGCGAGCAGAAAGCCCAACGATGCCAAACGCACGAGCCGCCGTGGCACGGGCATCTTGCCCGTGTGTCCGCATCGGCTGGAAGCCGATGCCACCTGCCAACGGCGCGGCCGAGACAAACTCATCCGTGCACTCCCTGGTTCGAGTGATGGTATGGCGAGGGCGCCCCCGGGCACTCGGCGGCTGCGTAGGGCGGACACTCTTGTCCGCCCAGAGGACGGCAACGCAGCCAGCCATCCATTTTTTCCGCCCGTTAGGCGCCGTGGCCCTATCGTAACCCACGTTGTAAGGTCGAGAAAAGCCAAAAGTCGCCGGCCGCGAACTCTTGAGCGCCGACGTGTTAAGGTTACGCAACCCCGTAGGGCGGACACTCTTGTCCGCCCAATCGCGGCGAGGCAACTGTCATTCTGAGCGCAGCGAAGAATCTGACGCACGGCGGTTCGAGATTCTTGGCTGCGCTCAGAGTGACAATGACAATGCCCCACTTACGGCGGACAGGAGTGTCCGCTTTACGCGCGGACATGGTGTCCGCGTTACGCCTTGATGGTCCAGGCCGGCGACCTATAATCGCGCGGACATCCCTCGACACTCCGCAACCCACGGCTTTGTTTGTTCCGCGATGGCCAAGCTCGGCGTCAACATCGACCACGTCGCCACCGTCCGCCAGGCCCGGCGGACCTACGAGCCGGACCCGATTTGGGCGGCGGCGCTGGCCGAGCTGGGCGGGGCCGACGGCATCACCGTGCACCTCCGTGAGGACCGCCGGCACATCGGCGACCGCGACGTGCGCCTGCTCCGCGAGACGGTCACCGTGAAGCTGAACCTGGAGATGGCCTGCTCGGACGAGATCCTCGAGATCGCCTGCCGCACGCAGCCGCAGC
>JBGQHD010000776.1:0-3315 GCA_041497795.1 Planctomycetia bacterium | reverse complement strand
CGGCTTCGCCACGCTGCTGATCGCCCATTACCTGGCCAACGACGGCGACACGTTCCCTCCCTTGCAAGCCGTGCTCGACACGCAGTTCTGGCTGGCCACGCACGTCGTCTGCGTGACGCTGGGCTACATGACCACGTTTGTGGCCGGCGTGCTCGGCCTCGTCTACGTGCTCTGCGGCACCTGTACGCCGGTACTAGGCCGACGAATGCGCGACTTGTCTAACACAAACGTCGCCGTCATCGCAGCGATCTCGCCTGCCGTTGGCGCTGCAATGGCTGCTGGACGGTCCGTGGCTCCCACGATGATTCTCAGCCAGCTTCTGGGAAAACTGATCTACGGCGTGGTCTGCTTCGCGCTCTTCTTCAGCTTTGTGGGCACGGTGCTTGGCGGCTTGTGGGCCGACGATTCCTGGGGCCGGTTCTGGGGCTGGGACCCCAAGGAGAACGGCGCGCTGATCATCGTCCTCTGGAACGCCATCGTGCTGCACGCCCGCTGGGGCGGCATGGTCAAAGACCGCGGCCTGGCCGTGCTGGCCATCGTCGGCAACATCGTCACCTCGTGGAGCTGGTTCGGCGTGAACGAGCTAGGCATCGGCCTGCACTCCTACGGTTTCACCGAAGGCGTGCTCGCCACGATGGCCATCTTCTGGGCCACCCAGGTCGTGCTGATCATCGTCGGCTCGCTGCCCAAGCGCTGGTGGTGGAGCTTCAACGACGGGGCAGGGCAGGGGGGTGCGACGTGAATCCGTCGATGCAGCGACGGCGTCGGTCTGCGAACGTCGAACATTGAACGCTCAACGTCCAACATCGAACCGGCGCGGAGTGAGTTAATGCCTTCGCCGTTTCCGGGCATGGACCCGTTCATTGAAGGGCAGGAGTGGGATGACTTTCATCCCACGTTCATCGGCATCATCCGCGAACTGCTCACGGCCCAGCTTCGGCCGCGGTATGTCGTGCGCGTGGAACGGCGAGTCTACGTGGAGCACGAGCCGGGCGACGATTTGGCGTTCGTGCGTCCGGACGTTTCCATCCTGGAGGAGAGCCGGAGCACACCGACCGCCGCCAGCCGGGGCGGCGCAGTGGCCATGGCGCCCGTCGTGGTTTCTCTACCACAGCCGTCGGCGGAGGCGCGGCGCGAAGCGTTCCTCACGGTGCGCGAGACCGAGACGCGCGCGGTGGTGACCGTGCTCGAAGTCCTGTCGCCCGGCAACAAGCGGCGCGGCAGCGACGGACGCCGTGAGTATCTGAACAAGCGCGAGGCAGTCCTGCAAAGCAGCGCCCATCTGGTCGAGATCGACCTGCTGCGCGGTGGATTGCGGCTTCCCACGGTCGAACGATTGCCGCGAGGCGACTATTACGCCTTTGTCTGCCGGCAAGAGCGCCGCTGGAACGCCGATGTGTACTCCTGGACGTTGCGTGAGGGGTTGCCGACGATTCCTATCCCGTTGGCCGCTGGCGATGCGGATGCGAGCCTGGACGTGCAAGCGGCGTTCACCACGGCCTATGATCGCGCCGGCTACGACTATTCGCTCGACTACCGGACACAGCTCGCGCCGCGGCTGAAGGACAACGATGCCGCCTGGGTGGAGGACGTCTTGCTCAGTCTCAAACGCGGATGACATGGGGCAGGGGAGGGCAACCTGCATTGTTCGCCGTGTATCACCGGGCTAGACTGAATTCTCTACGCGGCCTTGAGGGGCGGCCGCCTCCTTCGGCCCTAGCGTGAGCGACTGCCCGTGACCTCGATGCGCGAGTTGTATCTCGGCCCGTATCGCCTGCTGAGCCTGCTGGCGTCCGGGCAGACCACGCACGTCTGGGAGGCGATCAACGATGCCAGCCGCCGCCGCGTGGCCATCAAGCGGCTGAAGGCCGAGAAGCCGAAGCGCGAGGAGATCGGCCTCCTGCGGCACGAGTACGCGGTGGCCAAGAGCTTCGATCATCCGCGCGTCGTGAAGGCGCTGGAGATCGGCGTCTCGCGCGGCGAGACGTATCTGGTGCTGGAGCTGTTCAGCGCGCCCAACATGAAGTGGTGGATCAACCAGGGAGTCGATCGCATCGCCTATCGCGCGCCGCAGATCATCGACCAGTGCGCCGAGGGCATGCTCTACCTGGCCGAGAAAGGCTGGGTTCACCGCGACGTGAAGCCCGACAACTTCTTGATTTCCAAGGCCGGCGAAGCGAAAATCATCGACTTCGCCTTGGCCCAGAAACGCAAGACCGGGCTGGCCGCGCTGTTTGGCGGCGGCAACAGGAAAATCCAAGGGACGCCCAGCTACATGGCGCCGGAGCAAATCCGCGGCAAGACGCTGGATCTGAAGGCCGATATTTACAGCTTCGGCTGCACCCTCTATGAGTTGACGTCCGGCAAGAAGCCCTACACCGGCACGAGGCCGCAGGAACTGCTATCCAAGCACCTCAGCAGCCAGGTGCCGTCGCTGGAAGCGGCGAACCGGAACATCACGCCCGAGTTTTCCGCGCTGGTCCGCAGCATGCTGGCGAAAGACCCGCGGCAGCGGCCCGACATCGAGCGGTTCCGCCGAGAGCTGAACGCCATGGAAATGTTCAAAGTGCGGCCCAAGCCGCCGGCCGACGCGGCGGGCAGCAACGTCGCGTGACCGACCAGCAATCAGGAGTCAGGAGTCACGAATCAGGAGTCAGCAGCTTGCAGTCATGGCGATAGCATCTGCTTCCTGATCCTGACTCCCGACTCCTGACCCCTGAACCCTGACTCCTGCCCCCTGACTCCTGAACCCTGACTCCTGAACCCTGACTCCTGCCCCCTGACTCCTGACTCCTGACTCCTGACTCCTGACTCCTGACTCCTGCCCCCTGACGCCTGATTCCTGATGCCCGCCATCCAGCAACTTCCTTTCGAGCGGCCGGTCCAGGAAATCGAGCAGCGCCTGGCCGAGCTGGAACGCGCCGCCGGCGACGCGGGCGCGGCCGACGAAATCCGCCGCCTCCGCCGCGAGCGGGCCGAGCTGATCAAGAAGATCTACGGCAACCTTGAGCCGTGGGAGACGGTGCTGGTCGCCCGCCATCCGGACCGCCCGCAGTCGGCCGATTACCTCGACCTGGCCTTCGACGAGTTCGTCGAGCTGCACGGCGACCGCTGCTTCGGCGACGACCGGGCGATGATCACCGGCTTCGCCAAGCTCGATGAGTACAAGGTGCTGTTCGTCGGCCAGCAAAAGGGCCGCAACCTCAAGGAGCGCGTGGCCTGCAACTACGGCTGTTCGCACCCCGAAGGCTACCGCAAGGCCCTGCGCACCATGCAGCTTGCCGCCAAGTTCGGCATGCCGGTCGTGTCGCTGAT
>JBGQHD010000775.1:0-3318 GCA_041497795.1 Planctomycetia bacterium | reverse complement strand
GTCGAAGGTCTCGATCTCTTAGACGCCGGCGAGCAGGTGGCGGTAACAAGCCAGGAGGAAGGAGCCCCGCCGTGATTATCGTGCGGGATTGTTTGCCGAGAATCAAGGGCTTCTTGAAACATACCGGGTGGGACCAACACAGGCAGGGCTTCGCGCTCCGCATGATGGTCGCCTCATCCACCCAACCGCCTGGGTCATTCAACGGCCGCTGATCGGCGGGCCGGCGCATCAGCCGCCGAGGAACGGCACCGGCAACAAGAAGGCGTGCTGTTCGTACATGCCCCACACGCCGTGCCAGACGGTGAACTGGCTGAAGAAGACGATCAGCACATAGAAGGCCCCCGCCGCCAGCATCAGCACGAAAGCCAGGCCGCACAGGACGAGGCGCAGCACGATGCGGGCGTTGGTCAGCGGCCGATCGGCGCGCAGGCCGCGCGCGTAGGCCCAGCCGGCCAGCACCCGCGCCGGGAACATGAACATCACGAACAGCAAGCTGGGGAGCCAGGCGGCGTCGGCCGGCACCAGCTCGATCTTGAGCAGGTACAGCGGCAGCGCGAACAAGAGCGCCACCACGACGGCCGCGGCGTAGAAGATCGGCGACCGCCAAAACCGCTTGTACACGCCCACGACGTTGAACGCAGCGCGAAAGCGGTTTTCGGCCGCCATCTGCGTCTGCAAGAAAGGCAGGTGCAGCGCCACGGCCCCCAGCAGCAGCGAACCGCTCAGCCAGCCCAGCGCGGTCAGGCCGCCCGCGCTCGGTCGATCGGAGTGCGGCATGAGCGACGCGCCGACCATCAGGCTCACCGGGACGGCCAGCCAGAGCAGGCCGGCGACAAAGCCCCGCAAGCCGAGCCAGAAGTAATACGGCACGCGCTGCGTCACCATGTGCCACAGCCCGTCGCGCAGGTCGGCGTAGGTCGAAGGCCGGAAGAACTGCACCACGAGGAACAGGCCCAACGCCGCCGCGGTCAGCAGGCCCACGCCCAGCACGGCGAAAAAGCCCCAGGTCCTTCCCGCGCCGCTGCCGGGGGCAATGATCTCGGCGTTGATCGCCATCGACGACAAATAGCGGAGGACCAGCCAGATGATCCCCAGCCCGGCCAGAAACAGGCCGGCCACGCCGGCCGGCTTCAGCCCGATGAATCCGGCGCGCAGCCGGCCCGTCCGCCCGATGCGGCCGCTGACCTCCAGCAAGTAGCCCAGGCTGAGGAACTGCAGCACCGGGATGGTCGCCACGACGGCCAAGCCGAGGATCAGCGCCCCGATCCCCAGGCCGCCGAAGACGACGCTGAAGAAAAAGCCGATCGCGTTCCGAATCAAGCTGCGCCGGGCGGGAAGAGCGGTGGGCGGTCCTCCGCCGTCAGCCATCACGGGCCGAAAAGGCACGGTGGCGCCGGGAGCCGGGCCGGCCGTTACGGGCGGCTCGGGCGGCATCGGCAGGGGCGTGGGCGTGGGCGGCTGTTGGGACACGACGACGGTAGCTTACGGCGACGGTAGCTTACGGTGCTGCGTGCGTCCTTCGACGTTCGATGTTGGACGTTGGATGTTCGATGTTCGGCGTAAGGGTCCGAACATCGAACATCCAACATTGAACGTCCAACATCGAACCATCTGGCACGGGCACCTCGATGGTGCTCCGCGAAGCCACGCCGGAGGGCACGTCGGAGGGCACGTCGGAGGGCACGTCGGAGGGCACGTCGGAGGGCACGTCGGAGGGCATGGTGGCGCCGGGCTTCGTGCCAACATTCATTCTGATCCATTGCCGGCCGCAGTCGCAATGGGGCGCGGCCGAAAACCGCCTTGACGCCCGCCGCCAAAGACGATGATAACCAATATCGAATCGAGGGGATGGCGCCTCCGCCTGACCGCTTCTAGGGATCCCGGACGCAGCACGACATGTCGAACGAGCATTACCTTTGGACTGGGTTCGGCATCGTGGTCCTGGTGTTGCTGATCCTGGACCTGGGCGTGTTTCACCGCGCGGCGCACTCGATTCGGCTCCGCGAAGCCGCCGCCTGGACCGGTATCTGGGTGTTGGTCGCCCTGCTGTTCTGTGGCGTGATCTACGCCAACCAGCGGTTTGTCAGGAAGGTCGAACCCGGCGCCCTGGTCGAGGTGACCGTGCCCAGCCTGGGCGGCACATTGAACATCCAGTCCGCGGACGCGGTGATCGCCGACATCGTGGTCGCCGATGTCCTCGTGGAGCGCGGCCGGGACATCAAAGCCCACACGCCGGTCATCACGCTGCGCGCGGGAGACGCGTCGCTCGACGTGCCCTCGCCGGTCGAAGGGGACGTGGAAGAAATCCTGGTCGCCAAGGGGGACACGGTGCCCGAGGGCACGCCGATCTTCCGCATGCGGCAACCCAACCGCGCGCTGGAGTTCCTCACCGGCTACATCATCGAGTGGTCGCTCTCGATGGACAACGTGTTTGTCTTTGCCGTGATCTTCGGCTACTTCGCCGTGCCGGCCCGTCTTCAGCATCGCGTGCTGTTCTGGGGCATCCTGGGGGCCGTGGTCATGCGGCTGGCGTTCGTCGTGGCCGGCAGTGAGCTGTTGGAGCGGTATCACTGGCTGATCTACGTGCTGGGGGCGTTCTTGATCTTCACCGGCCTGAAGCTGCTGCGGCACCGCAACGCGTCCGCCGACGTCAGTCGAAACCCCTTGCTCCGCATCGCTCGCTGGTGCCTGCCCGTGACTAGCGATTACGTCGAGCAGAGGTTCTTTGTCCGCCTGTACCCCGACGAAGCTCGAAGCGGGCAAGTCGCCAGCGGCGCCCACGCTGGCGGCTCGGGAGGCGGTCGCGGCGAGCGCCGCCGGCTGTACGCCACGCCCCTGCTGCTGGTCTTGCTGGTGATCGAAAGCACGGACGTGGCGTTCGCGGTGGACTCGATCCCGGCCATCTTCGGCGTGACCGAGGACCGGTTCATCATCTTCAGCTCGAACGTGTTTGCCATCCTGGGGCTGCGCTCGCTGTACTTCCTCCTGGCCGGGTCGATGGACCTGTTCCGCTACTTGAAAGTCGGACTGGCGGCCATCTTGTGCTTTGTGGGCGTCAAGATGCTGCTGCCGCTCGTCTCGATCCCGTACAAGATCCCCACCGGCATCTCGCTGGCCGTGGTTTGCGGGATTCTGGCCCTGGCGGTTTTGGCATCGCTGCTATTTGGCCGCTCCACGGCAAAAGGCGGGCTACCCCACGCCGACGAAACCCCGCCGTAAGCCGGGCAGCGACCAGCCGAAATGGGAGGGCAGCCTGGGCGTCTCGATGGCCTTGCGTCGCTCTTCCTCTTCCTCGTTCTCGTCGTCGTCCTCGTCCTC
>JBGQHD010000774.1:0-3324 GCA_041497795.1 Planctomycetia bacterium | reverse complement strand
GCGTTTCGCGAATGCCACCGCATCCTGCGGGACGATGGACTGCTCGTGTTCACCTACCACCACTCGCGCAAGGACGGTTGGAGCGCGCTGGCCGACGCGATGCTCTCCGCGAGTTTTTTCGTCGTGAATTCGCATCCCGTAAAGGCAGAGATGTCGGTCGCAACGCCAAAGTCCCAAGCCAAGGAGCCGATTCAACTCGATATCATCCTGGTCTGCCGAAAGACACTGGCTGACGCTCCCCTCCCGCCCTCGTGCGACGATGCCGTTTTGTCGGCTCGTGCAAAGGTTGAACGGCTGCGCTCGGCTGGCTTCAAGCTCTCGCGCAACGACCGTAAGGTTGTCTTCTTCGGTCAACTCCTAACGACGCTGCGTACCAGTCAACCAGTTGGACAATTGGCGCAAATCGTCGAAGCACAGCTCGACATTGGCAAGTTCGTTCGAGATCAGCCAGAATCGAGCTCCAAGCCTACCGCTAAAGGCGACAGGCAACTGTCATTGTTCGCACCGGCCGAGCGAGCGGGGCAGGTGATCAGATAAAGGGTTAAGAGCCGTAAAGGGCCAATTCCCTCCTTCCTGAGCGGAGGTTTTGCCAGGCATAATGGATGTCCGCCCACGGTTCTTGCGGGGTTTGTCGATGGCAACCATCACCGTTCCGGTGTCCGACGAGCGATTGCTTCGGTTGCGCGAATTGGCCGAGGAGGCCAAAGTCACGCCGGAAGAACTCGTTCGTGAAATCCTCGAGGAGTGGCTCAAGCGGCCGAACGAAGATTTTGCCCGCACCGCCGGTTACGTGCTCGAAAAGAACGCAGAACTCTATCGTCGCCTTGTCTGATGCGATACCTGAAATTGATTACGATACTCGCTCTTGTGGTCGCCTGTAGCCCGTCGCTGGCCTCCAACTGGCCCCAGTGGCGCGGGCCGTTGGGCAACAGCGTCTGCGACGATACCGGCCTGCCGCTCGTGTGGCGGGAGAACTTCAACCTGGCCTGGAAGGCCGAGCTGCCCGGTTGGGGCAACAGCACGCCGATCATTTGGGAGAGCGCCGTCTTCGTTACCTCGCAGCAGGACGACAAGCTGCTGCTCCTGCGGCTGGAGAAGAAGACTGGCAAGGTGCTGTGGACCCGCGAGGCCGGTCGCGGCACATTCGATCAGGCGGCCAAGCCGAAGCGTGGGCAGCAGGTCTTTCATCGGCTGCAGAACCTGGCCAGCCCTTCGCCGGTGACCGACGGCAAGACCGTCGTGGCCCACTTCGGCAACGGCGACCTGGCGGCTTACGACTTCGACGGCAAGCAGCTCTGGAAACACAATCTTCAGGACGACCACGGCAAGTACAGCATCTGGTGGGGGCACGCCAATAGCCCGGTGATCTATCAGGATCTCGTCATCTCCACGTGCATGCAGGATTCGCTGGCCGATCTGAAGGGAGAGACGCGCGACAGCTACCTGGTGGCCCACGACCTGAAGACGGGCCGGCAGCGGTGGTACATCAAGCGGGCGACCGAGGCCAACGCCGAGGAGTGCGACGCCTACACGACGCCGGTCTTCCAGGTGGTCGGGAAGCGGACGGAGATGCTGGTCTTCGGCGGCAACCAGCTCGATTCGTTCGATCCGGCCACCGGGCAGCGGTGGTGGTACCTGCCCGGCCTCAAAGGGGGCCGCACGGTCACCGGGCCGACGGTCGCCGGCGAGTACCTGGTAGCCACGCGGGGCATGCGCGGCCCGATGCTGGCCATGAAGCTCTCCCCGCTCAACGAAGGCAAGCTCACCAATCGCGCGGTCGCCTGGACCCAGCAGGTCGGCACGCCCGATAGCTGCTGTCCGGCCGTTTGGGCCGACCTGATGTTCACCGTCACCGACGACGGCGTGGCCCGCTGCTATAACGGATTCAGCGGCCGGAAGTGGTGGGAAACCCGGCTGACGGGGAAGTATAAGGCCTCGCCGATCACCGGCGAAAACCGCGTGTACTTCCTCAACGAGGACGGCCTGTGCAGCGTGGTCTCGGCCTCGACGCATTTCCAGAAGCTGGTGGAGAACCAGGTCAGCGACCAGACGATTGCGTCGCCAGCGGCGGCCGGCGGGCAGATCTTTATTCGCGGCCGGAAGTGGCTGTATTGTTTTGGGCAGTAGGTGCGACGAGCGTCGTCCACTTGAGTGCGCGAGTATCTTGTGCCGAAGAGATGGCGTAGAATTCGGTAGTCGCAACTCCTTTCGCGGGGGTACGCTACGGGTAGACAGCAGTGCCGGTGAATCCTCCCGGCATGCGTGTTGCGAAGAGCTAGGAACAGAGCCAAGCCGACCATCCGTTGCCTTCAGCGGCCGTCGGCTGGCAAATGCTCGGTTGGAGCCGGGCAGTTGGCACTTCTCTCGCAGGATGTCCCTGTCATGAAAGCGATCTCGCCGGCTTGTGCGGTAGCCCTCTTTTTTGCCTCGGTCTCTTATGGCCAGGACGCTCCATCGTCCACTGCATCGAACAACACGCCATCGGCCGAAGCCGGAAAAGTGGCCGTGGCCAGCGTGCCGGCGAGCGATCGAGGTATGGATCGCGTCGTGCGGCGGGTATCGTACGAGGCGCCGGCCGCCGGCGAGCATCCGCTCGCCTCCACGCTGCGGATCGCCCGCGAGGGCCTCAAGCGGCTCGAAGCGATCAAGGACTACTCGGCCAACGTGGTTCGCCGCGAACGCATCGACGGCAAGCTGAAGGACTACGACTATCAGCACCTGAAGGTGCGGCACGAGCCGTTCAGCGTGTACACGTACTTCCAGGCCCCCAAGCGCGGCAGCGAGGTGCTCTACGTCGCCGGCAAGAACGAGGACCAACTGCTGGCCCACGAGATAGGCGCCGCCGCCCAGTTGGTCGGCACGATCGCCCTGGACCCCGAGGGACCACGGGCGCGGAAGGAAAGCCGGTATCCGATCACGAAGGCTGGGCTGATGAACCTGTCGAAGCGCGTGGTGGATATGTGCGAGCGCGACAGCCAGCACGGCGAGTGCGAGGTGAAGGTCTTCCCCGACGCCAAGATCAACGGCCGCAGTTGCCTGTGCGTACAGGTAATGCACCCCACGGCGCGGCGCGAGTTCCGCTTCCACGTCGGCCGCATCTTCTTCGATACCGAGCTGGGCTTCCCCACGCGGTACGAAGCCTACGCCTGGCCCCAGCGGGCTGGTGACGAGCCGCCGCTGCAAGAGGAATACACGTTCCTCGATCTGAAGTTCGACAACGGCTTCACCGACGCCGACTTCGACGCCGCCAACCCGGCCTACGGCTTCCCGCGGCCGTAATCGACAAGGAAGATCAACGACCGCCCTTGCCTGAGCGTGCAAATC
>JBGQHD010000773.1:0-3325 GCA_041497795.1 Planctomycetia bacterium | reverse complement strand
GCGATCCGAGGGCGCTCACCTCTGGTTGGCCATCATGCCGCGGATCTCGTCGGCAAACGGCCGGGTTTCGTTGAAGCCACGCAGTTGCAGGTCGCCTTCGCACTGGCGCACGCTCTTGAGCGTGATGCCGCCGCTGGCCCGGTCGATGTGATACACGCTCATGGCCTTGCGCTTCGGATCGACGAGCACCACCGTCTGCAGCTTGCCGTCCACCGTCCAATCGAGCGCGATCACGTCGCCGTCCTGCGACGCGGGAGCACGAGCGTGCTGAGCAAGGACCGAATTGCCAGGGGCGAGCCAAGTCGCCACTGCCGTCAACAGACCAGCACCCAATACGAAGCCCAACACCGCTTGCCGCATAAGTCACCTCATGCTTACGGGTTAGCGGGAGCGGGACTTCCAAGATTCATTCTAGAAAGTCCCACCCCCAATTCAAGGGTCCAGATGCCGTGGGGCCGGGTTCGCGGCTGTGGCGCGCGCCGCGGCGCAATCACCGCCGACAGGACCGGCACCAGCGGATCAATCGGGACGGGGGAAAAGGGGCGGGAGTGTAGCGGTGATGCGGGGAATGCGGAATGCGGAATTCGGCCGGATCGTCGCGTGACCTGGACGCTATCACAATTCCGCATTCCGAATTCCGCATTCTCCATCCTCTCTTGGCCTCGCACCGGCCAGTGCGTAGTGTCTCGCCCCCTCTCCCTTTGTCGCGCGAGGCCCCGATGGCTGGATTCAAGACGCACATCGCCACCAGCACCGTGCTGGGAATCGGCTACGGCGCCACGGCCCACTTCGGCTACGACGTGCCGCTGGATCAATGCTTGCTGGCGGCCGGGCTGTGCAGCGTCTCAGGCATGCTGCCGGACTTGGATAGCGATAACAGCGTGCCGGTGCGCGAGAGCCTGGCTTTCGCCGGCGCCGCGGTGCCGATGCTGCTGGTGGAGCGATTTCGGCAGATGGGCATGACCACCGACGCCATCGTGCTCACCGCGGGGATCCTCTACGTGCTGATCCGCTTTGGCCTCGGCGCGTTCCTCAAGTCCTACACGCGCCACCGCGGCATGTTCCACAGCCTGCCGGCGGCGCTCATCTTCGCCGAGCTGACCTATCTGGCCTGCGACTGCCCCGACAACTCGACGCGGCTGTTCAAGGCCGGCGGCGTGCTGATCGGCTTCATGTCGCACCTGATTCTGGACGAGATTTGGGCCGTGCAATTTCGCGGCGGCTTTCGCCTCAAGAGCTCGTTCGGCACGGCGCTCAAGCTGTGGGACAAGGTATGGTGGGCCAACCTCTCGGCCTACGCGAAGCTGATCCTGCTCACCTGGGTGCTGATGGACGAGCCGGCCTGGCTGCACCACGGCCCCCAGTACGGCCCCCAGTACGGCCCCGGCGCCCCGCCGCAGATGGCCAACCAACCCGCGCCGCCGCCCAGCCAGCGGGCAGAGACGCCGCCGAAGCTGTT
Organism: Planctomycetia bacterium; assembly: GCA_041497795.1. GTDB lineage: Bacteria > Planctomycetota > Planctomycetia > Pirellulales > S012-138 > JBGQHD01. Next base: position 1,866 of record JBGQHD010000773.1, on the reverse strand, counting down.
CCGCTGACGGGACGGGTGGATGGCTGGCAGGCAGGTGGTGGCGCGCCCAGAGCATGGATGCGGTGGTCGCGTGGCAAGTCCGCGCGTTGTTCCACGCCCTCACGTCCACCTTCAGGGCGTGCCACGCGCCGCCGCTCACTCAACCTCTCCCCAGAGGGGCGAGGAGCTTTGAACCGCACCTACTTCTTGCGGCGAGAGCTGACGGTTGCCCGCCGCGGCACGGCACCAGGTGCTTGACGTCTTCGTGCTTGACAGTCTTCTACGCTGTGTAGTAATATCTCTACAAGTTGTAGTACCCCCGTCCTCGTGCTGCTGCCGTGGACGGCGACGCAGTGGAGGATCGATCTGGTGGAACCTCGCAAGCCGACCGTCAGCGAGTCGGAGCGCGACGTGCTCAAGGCGCTCTGGGACCACGGCCCACGCACCGTGCGCGAGGTCGCCGGGCTGCTGCGCGAATCGGGCCGAGATTGGGCGTACACCACGGTCATGACGCTGCTGGGCCGACTGGAGGCCAAAGGCTACGTGACCAGCGATAAGAGTGGCTTTGCCCACGTCTTTCACGCAGCGGTGTCCCGCGACGACGTGGTGCAGCAGCGGCTCGAGGCGCTGGCCGAGGAGTTCTGCGACGGCGAGCCGGCGCCGCTTGTTTTGGCTCTGGTCCAGGGCCAACGCTTCACCGCCGAAGAGCTGGCCGAATTCCGGCGGCTGATCGACGAATTGGAAAAAAAACGGCCGAAGGGAAAGAAGAAATAGGAGCTCGCAAAGCACATGGCGCGGTAGCTGATCAGTCATCGTTCCCCCTGCGGCAAGCCAGGGGCAAAACGCAGGGGTGCGACGCGCGACATGGCGATCGGAAAGCACTTGCAAGGTTTCTAGTATGAGGGGCCGACCATGGTGATCTGGTGGCTAATCGAGACGACATTGACCGTCGCGGTCTTGGCGGCGGTCGTCGCGGCCGGGTGCCGAGTTTTGCGGTGCTCGCCGGCCGTGCGTCATGCGTTGTGGCTCGTCGTGCTGCTTAAGCTGCTGCTGCCGCCTGTCGTGCCCTGCCCGTGGAGCCCCAGCCAATACCTCGGTGAGGCGTTGGCGGCGGCGACTGCTGGGCCGCACACGACGCCGCCGGGCAGCGATGCGTTCCGGACGCATTCGCCATTCGTTCCCACCGCTTCGGTTCCCGCGACGTGGCGGCGTGACGTTGGCGGACGAGAAGAGCGCCCTGAACGGCTGGACCAAAGAGAGCCAGCCGCCGCGAGCGAGGTGACGGGGCCGGATCGCCCAGCGGCCACGTCGGACAGCGTAGCAACCTCGCAGAGGCCCGCGACATCGCTTGACTCGGCGACATCGCCCGACTCGGCGACATCGCGTAGCCCGATCGCTGCTTGGTGGGCAGCCACGAACTCGACTTGGCGGCGAGCTTTCCATGATGGTTATGTCGTGTGGGCCGTGGTGGGGCTCTGGGTTACGGCCGGTCTGGCCGTGGCTTGGCGCCAATCTCTGGCCATTTGGCGTCTCAGCCGCCTGAGCCGTCGCAGTCAGCCGGTTCCGCCGCGGCTGGAAGAGCAAGTCGCGGCGGTAGCTGCCCTGCTCCGTGTTCAGCCGCCGCGAATTGTCGTCGTTGACAACATCCGCACGCCGTTCGTCTGGTGCCTGACCAGGCCGCTGCTCTATTGGCCGTCGGCGCTCGTCGAGCGGGCGGACACCCGAGGTGCGCAACAGCGTTCGCAATCGATTCGTCGCTGGCAAGGAGTCATCGCCCATGAGCTGGCGCACCTGGGCCGGCGCGACCACTGGGTGGCCTGGGTCGAGCTGGTGGCCGGGTGGCTGTGGTGGTGGAACCCGGCCTTCCGCTACGTGCGGTCGCAGCTC
>JBGQHD010000772.1:0-3328 GCA_041497795.1 Planctomycetia bacterium | reverse complement strand
TGCTTGGCCTGCTCGACCAGCGGCTGCGTCTGCGGGAAGCTCTGCAGCGCGTCGGACAGCTTGCCGAGCTGCTTGTGGATATCGGCCTGCTCCTCGACTAGCTTCTCGGCTGCCTTCTCGGTCAGCTCGTTGGCTTTCGTCTTGTTTTGGATCGCCTCTTGTTTCTTCGCCAGCTCACGGACCATCTCCAGCAGCGCCTCGCGGTCGCTGCCGATGATGCCCTGGGTTTGCTCGACGCGTTCCAGCAGCAGCCGCAGGCCGCGGATGACGGTCTTCTGGCTGACGGCGGCCTTGTCGTAGACGACGGCGTCGAGCTGCTGCCCGGCGGCATCCAGCTCTTGCCCCACGCCGGCGGTCTTCAGGATCCGCAGGCCATCGCCGGCCCCCGCGCCAACCGGGCCAGCCCACTTGCTGACATCCGCCAGCGTCTCGACCAGGTGCAGAAACAGCGCCTTCACGTCGCGCTGGTCCTGCGCGTTACGCAGGGCGACGGCTTCTTGTTTCGTCGATTGTTCCTGGAGTCCCTCGGTGACTTTGAGCACCTTGGTTTGCATCTCGATCAGCCGCTTCACCTGGGCGGCGATCTCGGCAGTCTTCAGCCGGCGGAGCAGGTTCTGCCGCTCGGCCGCCAGGCGGACCACCACTTCGCGGATTTTTTGGCGGGCGGCGACGAACGTCGCGTCGCGCTCCTTGCCTTGCGCGCCCTGCGCCTTGACCAGCAGATCGACCACTTCGAGCATCTCGGCCTCGACCAGGGCGTCGATGTTCTTCCGCATCGACAGCATTTCGCCGTAGATCGCGCCCTTGACCAGGCCGTTCTCCTCCATCTGCTGGAGCTGCAGGTCGAGAATGCCGGAGACCAGCTCGCGGGCCATGGCCCGGGCACGCACCTGCATCTGCTCTTTGCGGCGGAGGGCGTCGGTATCGACCGCCCGCGCGGTGGCAGCCGAAGAGATCAAGGCCGCAAGAGCCAGCGCAATAGTTATTAGCCGACTGATGCCCCACGTACGTGCCGGACGCTTCATGGTGAATCTCCCAAGCCAAGGCGAATGATGGCGTCCAACTGCTCCGCTGAACGCTGGTCCGTTTCCGCGCTGGCGGCTAAAAAGCCGCTCTCATCCGTGACGGTGAGGATCAGGGCCTCACTGACGCCCGATTTCCCAGGGCTTTCCCCGCGAAAGTCGGTCGCTGCGAGTTCTATTCGTACCTGATCCCCCACCTGCAGGTCAAATTCGTTCAGTCGCAAAGGGTAAATTCGATAGACGTTGAGCTTGGGCGCTTCGTGGCGGATTTCGAAGTCCAGGCCGTGCGTGGGGTCGGCGATCATCCACCGCCCGCCGCCGGGCCGGGCGAAGGGAATTGTCGCCGCCGCCGACAAGGTAACGTGCCGCTGGGCGAATTCGTCCACCAGCTCACGCGGCGGGGCCGCCGGCGACGTCTGCGGCAGCGTCTGCTCGAACGAGCGCGCGAGCTGGAACAGCATCGACGACACGCGCCGCGGATGGGCCTGGCCAGGATCCGTCGCATCGGCCGTGCCCTCGGCCAGCGGCAGCTTGAATTCTTTGGCGGGCGACTCGTTCTGGCCGGTGCGCAGCACGCGCACCTTGAGCTTCAGCTCGGCCAGGCCGTAATCGTCCGACGCGCCGTAGAACACGTTGGCCACCGCCGATTTGAGGACGTGTTTCGTGCGGACGTCGGCGAAGGCCTTGGGTGGATTGTCGGCCCGCAGGCGGATGTAGCCTTCGATCGGCTTCTCCAGCGTCAGGCCGTCTTGGTCCTGCACGTGGATCACGTACTGCATCGGCTCGGTGACGCGGGCCAGCGGCGAGTCGCCTGCGATCGTCCACGCGTCGCGCTCGGCCGTCGCGGCACGTGGCCGCGTCTCTCCGAGACGCGAAGGCGAGTCTCGGAGAGACTCGCCCACGTGACCGGTCGAATCCGACGCGTCACGCACGAGCGCGTACTCCTGGTTCTTGACCACCAGCTTCGCGGAAGCAAGCGGCTTGTTGGAACGCAGCAGCACGTCCACGCGCGAGTTCTCGATGACGGCGACCTGCCGTTGCCCTTCGGGGGTCTCCAGCGATTCATCCCCGGCGGCCGTGTAAGCGGGCGGCGTGACCCGCAGCGCCACGTCCACGCGCGGCAGCGGCACCACGCGCACGCTGGCCGGATCGGTCCAGGCGTCGCCCAGATGTATCTGGAAACCGACAGAGGTGATTAGCTTGGCGACGCGGCCCGCGTAGACCCGTCCGCCCGGGGCCGGCGGAGGCGGATCGCCGGCGAGCATTTCCGCGATCGGCAGGCCCTCGCCGGGCTTTTCCGAGTTGAGTGAGCGGATGATGAAGTCGCGCAGGGTGAACTGGGAATCTTTCGGATCGTCGGAATTGCGGGCCAGATCGAGCCAGTGCTTGGCAAATCGTTCGCCGTAGGCGGGCGAGGCCAGCAGCCGATCGACGAGCTTCTCGTAGGCGTCGGGCGAGTCGTCGGCCACGAACGCGGCGACCTCCTCGGCCGTCGGCGGTAGGCCCGTCAAGTCGAGTGTCGCGCGGCGGATCAGCTCTTCCTTGCTCGCAGCCCGGCCCGACGGGGCGGCGCCGGCCGCCGATCCCGACGTGACGGGCGACAAGTCCAGGTCCGATTCAACGCGGCTTTCCAAGTCCCATAGCTTCGCCGTGCCGGTCTCGGGCAGCTCGCCGGCCCCGTGCACGCGAAATTCCAGCGCGTGCCCATAGGGACACGGCACGGTGGTCACTTTCCCTGGGCTGAGATCGACCGGCTGTCCGTTGATGACGACGTGCACGATCTGCGTGCGGGTGGGGTAGTGCGCGTGCCCTAGCAGCAGCCGATCGAGAAACGCCGCGGCATGCCCGGGGAACAGTCCGGCCCCGGCGGCGATGAGCACGACGAGCGCGGCGAGGCTTGTTCCGCGGCGCAGCACGGTGGCGTAGTCCATGCCGTGAAAGACGTTGACACCGCGCGACAGGTCGGAGACGCGGTCGATCACAGCGTCTTCCAATTCGCGCGAGCCCCACGCATCGGCCTCGGGCGATTCGAACTCCAGGGCCGCCACGAGGTCGGTATCGATCTTGTGCCGGCCTTCGACGAAGAGGGCCATATCGATCAGCGACTCGCGCTGCCCCAGCGACGGCCGTACGAACCGCCGGAACGCCCACAGCAGAGTGACACCGATGACAGCCAGCGATCCAGCACGGTAAATCCGCGGCAGCTCCAGCAGCCAATCGACGACGAACGCCGCCAGCAGCACCCAGACGGCCGCCAGACACAAGCCGCTAAAGCCAGTGACGACCCGAACCAGCCAGCGACGGCG
>JBGQHD010000771.1:0-3330 GCA_041497795.1 Planctomycetia bacterium | reverse complement strand
GCCAAAGCTCATCGAAGTAATGCGCCGTCCCCACCAGCGCCGCGGCCAGCGCGCCGAAGGCGTGCGAGAGGGCGGTCCGCTGCGGTACTGCGGTCATCGGCATCCAGATGGCCATCGGCGCGCCGATCAGCGAGCCGACAACGATGCCCAGGACAACCCACTGGATCGCGACCCTGAAGGCCAGCACGGTGCCGATGACGGCCAGGGCCATGCCGACCTCGCCGGCCCAAACGCCGCGCCGCGCGGTGCGGGGGTGACTGAGCCACTTGAGCGAGAGGATGAACAGCGCGGCCGCCAGCAAATACGTGCCGGTGACCAGCACGCTGTCGATCGCGCTGCGCGCGGCCGCGCCTTCCGCGGTGGCCAGCAACAATGAGCCGGTTGCCAATGGACTATTCACTCTTGTGCGGCTCCCGCTTGAACATCTTGAGCATGCGGTCGGTGATCATGAAGCCGCCCACGATGTTCGTCGTGGCGGCGATCACGGCCAACGTGCCCAGCACCGTGCCCAGGGTCGTGTCCGAGCCAATCACCTGAATGGCGGCCACGATGGCGATCGCCGAGATGGCGTTGGTCAGCGACATCAGCGGCGTGTGCAACAACGGCGACACGCGGCGAATGACCTCCAGGCCCAAGAAGGTTGCCAGGAGGAAGACGAACAGCGAGGAGGTGATGTCCATGGCAGGTTCTCCTTGTTCCCACGCGGAGCGTGGGAACGAGCGGATGCGCTCACGCCTTGGTTCCCATGCCCAGCAGCTCCCGAATCTTCGGCTGCACCACGTCGCCGCCCTGGGTCACGAGGGTCTCATGTGTGATCTCGTCGCTGGGGTCCACGCTCAGCTTGCCCCCTTTGGCGAGGTGAAGCAGAAAGGTCACGACATTCTTCGAGTACATCTGGCTGGCATGGTACGGCACGCTGGAGGGCAGGTTGAGCGGGCCGATGATGGTCACACCGTTGTGGACGTAGGTCTCGCCCGGCCGGGTCAGCTCGCAGTTGCCGCCCCGCTCGGCCGCCATATCGACGATCACCGTGCCAGGGCGCATGGCGGCAACCATCTCCTTGGTCACGAGGATCGGCGACTTCTTGCCCGGCACGGCCGCCGTGGTGATGACCACGTCGTTCTCGGCCACGGCCTTGAGCATGGCCTCGCGCTGTCGGCGGTAGAACTCCTCGCCCAGGGCCTTGGCATAGCCGCCGGCATCCTGGGCGCCGCCCGTTTCCAGCCCCAGGTCGAGATACTTGCCGCCCAGGCTTTCGATCTGTTCCTTGACGACCGGCCGCACGTCGTAGGCCAGGACGATCGCCCCCAGCCGCTTGGCGGTAGCGATCGCCTGCAAACCGGCCACACCCGCGCCGACGACGAACACCTTGGCGGCGGCCAGCGTGCCGGCGGCCGTCATCAGCAGGGGGAACATCTTGGGCAGCGCGTCGGCCGCCAGCAGCACCGTCTTGTATCCGGAGATCGTGGCCATCGAGCTGAGCACGTCCATGCTTTGGGCGCGGGTGATGCGCGGGATCAGCTCCATCGAGAACGACGTACAGCCGCTGGCCGCCACGTCGCGGGCCGCCTGCGGCTCGGCCAGCGGATCGGTCAGGCCGATGACCACCTGGCCCGGCCGCAGCAAGTTCAAATCAGCCCGGCCGGCGAGCAAGTTGGCCCCCAGCGAACGCACTTGCACCACGACCTCGGCGGCGAAGGCCTCGGTCCGCGAGCCGACGCGTGCGCCCTGCTCGGCGTACTGAGCATCGGGAAAGCCCGCAGCCGCGCCGGCGCCGGCCTCGATGACGACTTCCAACCCGGCCTTTCGCAGGCCGGCCAGGTGCGCGGGAACCAGCGCCACGCGACGTTCGCCGGGAAAAGTCTCGGTGGGTACGCCGACCAGCATGGCGAAAGGGCGAAACGACGGATGGACGAGTGTCACTGACCCGATATCACACGAACCCGACGCGCAAGCGAGGGAGGGCGGGACGGCCCCTCGCTGCGCGTCGCGGCGGCTCTCCCTCGCCTGCGCGTCGGGCTGGTGTGAAAGCCGCCACTTTATTCAGGTCGCCTTGTACAAACAAGGCCAAGGCGATACATTACTGCGTTTGCCACCTGGGGGTCGTCGTCGGCCGATTCATGGCTCGTGCCACGGACGACGGACGACGAACAACGGACCAACCGCGATGACTCAACCATCGTTCGTCGCCCAGCCGGGCCGCGTCGAGCAACACTGGTGGCTGGTCGATGCCGCCAACAAGGTCGTCGGCCGCCTGGCTTCCGACCTGGCCGTGATCCTGATGGGCAAGCACACGCCGCGCTATACGGCGCACGTCGATACCGGCGACTACGTGGTCGTGGTGAACGCCGAAAAGGTCGTGTTCACCGGCAACAAGTGGCAGCAGAAAGAGTACGCCTGGTTCACGGGCTACACCGGCCAGCGGATCGAGACCGCCGGCCACCGCCTCCAGCGCCGGCCGGAGCTGGTGCTGCGCGAGGCGGTGCGGCGCATGCTGCCCAAGAACAAGTTGGCCACCAAGATGCTCGACAAGCTGAAGATCTACGCCGGGACGGAGCACCCGCACCAGGCCCAGCAGCCGCAGCCGCGCGACCTGGCCAACGGCGACCGCTGCGCGGCGTATCGCACGAGCAAATAGCTACCATCACGACTCACGTCGGGCTGACGCCTCGACGCTCACCACCATGGCCACGAAGACCGCCGACGCAATAGGAACCGGACGACGCAAGACCGCCGTGGCGCGCGTGCGCCTGCGGGCGGGCAACGGCGCGATCAGCATCAACCAGCGGACGCTCGAGCAGTATTTCAACCACGAGCGCGACCGCAATTCGGTCATGGCACCGCTGCAATCGTCCGAGAGTGTCGGCAAGTGGGACGTCTGGGCCCGCGTCGAAGGCGGCGGCCCCACCGGCCAGGCCGAGGCCGTGATGCTGGGCATCGCTCGGGCGCTGAAGAAGGCGAACCCCGAGACCGAACCCGCCCTGCGGGAGAAGCACCTGCTCACCCGCGACGACCGCAAGAAAGAGCGCAAGAAGTACGGCCTCCGCGGCGCCCGCCGCGGCACGCAGTTCTCGAAGCGGTAGCTCCCGGCACGTGGGCGAGTCTCTCCGAGACTCGCGTCGCGTCTCGGAGAGACGCGGCCACATGGCGACGGATCAAACCGGTTAGTTCTCGCGAAACACGGTAATCACCGGGCTGGTGCCGACGACGTACGTGATCTTCGACGTTTGTCGCCCTTCGGCGGTCTGCAGGACAAGCTCCGCGGTGGGATGCAGATTGCTGCCGTCGCTCTTTTCGGTGTCCAGCACTTTGTAGGAGAGGAGCTTGGCG
>JBGQHD010000770.1:0-3331 GCA_041497795.1 Planctomycetia bacterium | reverse complement strand
CGCTAATAAACGCTAATTGACGCTGATAATACCGTGGATGTGCTTGCACTTCACATCATTAGCGTCAATCAGCGATTATCAGCGTTCCCTCCTGCGCGATTCGGCCTCTTGCCTGCGGCCGCGAGCACCTTGGAAACGTGCTCCACATTGGCGTCACTTCTTCGCCTCCACCGCCATCTTCAACGCCAACAGATACGGCACTGGCTCGCCGCCCAGCGCGTTGAGCACCGTGCCGCCGGCGGTGAAGGCGTGGGTCACCCAGTCGGGCTGGCCGTATTTCTCCAGGGCCGTGCCCCCTTCGCCGCCGCCGATGTAGACTTCGATGCCCGCGTCGTGCATCCGCTTGAGCTGGCCGATGAATCGCCGCGTGCCTTCCTCGAACTTCGGGTCCTCGAACTTGCCGAAGACGCCATTGTAAAAGACAACATTGTGGAAGACGACGGGCGCGACGCTTCGGTCGCCTTTCACGTCGCTGATGAACTGGCCGACGCGGGCCTCGAAGAGCTGGCACGTCTTGGGGCCGACGTCGAGCTGCTGGTCGGCCGGGCCGATCGTCTCGCCGGTGCGGCCGTCTTGCAGCACGAAATCGACCGGCAGCATGAACTCCACGCCGCGCTTGCGGCCGGCGGTGAGCATCGCCTTGGCCTGCTCGATGCGGCTAGTAGGGATGTAGTACGGCTCGTCCTTTTTGGCGGCATCTTCGGCCAGGCCGAGGCTGAAATTGCCGCCAGAAAGCTGGGCGTCGGCCTTCTTCAGCGCCATGGCCAGCGAGCCGGCCGCGATCACGCACCGCACGGCCCCGCGGTCGATGATCGCCGACAGGTCGTCCAGCTTGTCGATCTTCAGGCCGCTGAAAACCACCAGCGACGCCTTCAGGCACCGCATCATCGGCCCGTCGAACTCTTGGGCCACGTAGGCCCCCAGGGCCACGCGGTCCATGGCCGCCGGAATGATCGTGCTGGAAGTATCCAGGCTGCCGGCCGACAGGGCCTCGTTGACGTAGACGCGGGCCAGCTTGTCGGCGAACTCGTTGGCCACTTTCGCCAGCTTCTCGGCCAAGGCCGGGGCGTCTTCCGGCTTGGCCTTCCACAGGGCCCGCTCGATTTGATATTGGCGTGTGTTCTCCAGCAGGATGATCGTGCCGGGCGGGCTTTTCTCGATGCCGGCGATGAGCTTGGCGTTGATCGAGAGCGTCGGCTCGTCGAGCCAACGCTCGAAGAACGCCACCGGGCACTGGAGGATCGCCGCCAGCCGCTGCCGCACGTTGGCCAATGACGCCTCGGGATCACGGCCGATGTGGCCGAAGACAATCTGCTTCCAGCCACGCCGCCGGCCGTAGAGCAACGTGTCTCGCATCGAACGAAGGCGGATGTCCCCTTGCCCGACCTCCTTGCCCGGCCTCGAGTCCACGTCGCCGCGCACCAGCACCGGCGTGCCGGAGGGCAAATTCGCCAGCGAATCCAGCCGTGGAATCGCCTCCAAGAACTCCGGCAGCGGCCGGCGCGTTTCAGCCGGCGCTGCGCCGAGCAGCTTGCGAACCCAGACTTCCATGGCTTTGGCGGTGATGGTCATTGGAAATCCCTTTGGAGTGCGGTGACTCGTCACCGCTTTTGGATTTTGTGCGCCGCCGGTAAGTGGCGTACCAGATCGTTTTCTCACGCTCAAAAATCCGAAAGCGGCGACGAGTCGCCGCACTCCCAAGGAGTTTTGGTGGTTGTTCGGATTTCGGACTCGCGCGAGTCGCGCCCATCATAGCAACTGCCGAGCGAGCGCAAATGGGCGCGATCATGGCGACGCCTCCAGAACCTCGCGCCAGCGGCGGGGCACGCCGCGATAGGCGGCCTGGTAGGTCTCTTCCAGCGGGACCGAGACGTAGGATTCCGCCGTCAAGAAGAGCGGCATGGGCGTGAGCGCTTCGCCGGCGGCAAGCGGCTGAATGTACGCGGTCTTGGGAGGCCCCGCCGAGTATGCGGCCAGTGTCAAGGGCTGGTCCTCCGGGGCGACGTAGGAGTCGTCACCCAATTCCGCCCACAGCACGCCGTGGATTCCCTGCGGATCGCGCGGGCCAGGCGGAAAGAGATCGACAATCAGCAGGTGATATCCTTGATCCAGCGCCGCGGCCGTCTTCTCGACGAACGTCTCGAGCGCACGGCGGCTTGCCTTATTGCCCGGAGAAACGATTTCAATGAGGGCTACCATCCGATCGTCGCTGCTGTGCCGGATCACCACGGCACGGGCGCGGGCGGCGTAAACGTCCGGCTCGAGAGAGACCGTGAAACGCACCTTGGGGGGTGCGGCTGCCACGGCGGTGCCGCCACCGTGATCCGAAGGCTCCGCGCCGTTGGAGTCACGAACGCTGCTGAGGGTGAGGACGTCGGCCACCATCCCTCCCATCTGCTGCTCGATCTGCGCGTAATACTCCGGCGGCAGAATCCCAGAATTGAGCCGGTTTTTGATTTCCGGCGCCCAAGTGCAATGGAAGTCATGGAAGGTCCCGGCGCTAACACACGTCCAATCGTGAACAGGCATGACTTAGTCTCCGAAAGCCCTGGCGAGCGGCGTGACTCTCCCATTATAGGCGACGCCCGGGGGCTACAAATCGTAGTTTCGCCGCGTCATCGATTTACCCAAGCCCTCGTTGGATTCACGCAGCCCCGGTTGTCTCCAACCGGCCAGAAACGGCCGAACGGTAGGCGGCGTCGAGCAGCTCGACCGAGCGCATCGCCGCTTCGCCGGGCGACCAGTTGACGTCGGTTCGCCCCAGGATCAGATCGACAAAGTTGTGCGGCGGGCCGCTGCACTCGTAGCCGCCCCCGTCGGGCGGAACATCCACGACCGTGTGGCGGCCGTCGTGCCGACGAAGGTGTGCGCGGGCCCGTTCGCAATCCACCAGCAGCATGCCTTCGCTGCCGAAGATGCGGAGATCGACCTGGAACGGCTGATCGGTCGGCACTGTACCGGCGCCGCTCACGGTGCCGATGGCACCTTCGGCGAAGCGCACGCTGATCGCGTCGTAGAGATCGACCTGCGCGCCCGGAGCGCTCATCATGGCGAACGCGCCTGCCGCTCGCAGCCCGGTGAGCCAGAACAGCATGCCCGTCGAGTGCGAAAGCTGCGCGTGGCCGTAGCCGCCGCCGGCCACCGCCGGGTCGGCCCAGGTGGCGGGGTCCGGCTCGAAGAGGTTTTCGCCGGACTGGCCGCTGACGTCGCTCACTCGCATACCGGCCCCGCTGAGCAGGCCGCGGATCGGCGAAGCCATGTGGCAGAGCACGTATTCGATCCGTCCGACGCCCGGCGATGCCATCAACCGCTTGGCCTCCTGGATGAACGG
>JBGQHD010000769.1:0-3334 GCA_041497795.1 Planctomycetia bacterium | reverse complement strand
CGTGGTCTGCGACGCCCTGATCCTCGACGCGCACAGCCGCAGCGACACGTACCCGTACATCGAGGTCGAAGAACGCGACGTGACGATCGGCCACGAAGCCAGCGTCAGCCGCATTGGCGAAGAGCAGCTCTTTTATCTCATGAGCCGCGGCCTGAGCGAAGCGGAAGCCAGCACGATGATCGTCGCCGGCTTCATCGAGCCGCTGGTGAAAGAGCTGCCGATGGAATACGCGGTGGAGATGAACAAGCTGATCGAGCTGCAGATGGAAGGAACGGTGGGATAGCGGCGAGCGGGGTTGCGTAAGCGCCCCGAGTGAGGCGGCGAGCGTCGAGGCGTTAGCCCGACGTGTAACAGCGCGTGTCAGACACTCCCGGATCGAGCGATGAAGTGTTTCATCGTCACCGTACTGCTTCTTGGCTCCTGCAGTGGCCAGACGGCCCGTCAGGTTGAAGTCACCTACGGGACCGCCGAAATACCAGAGGGGACCGATTACTTTAGGATCGTCAACACAACCAGCGCCTCCCTCTCAGTTCTGGGAACCGTGGTTGAGTCGGGCGAGAAGGTTTCATTTTTCTCGTTTCAGCCAGGCGAGCGGCTCGTGTTCTTCGTGCGGAAGTACGATGATGGCGTGCTTGTCATGGACGCGAACAAGAAAGACGTACGGTTTTTCGACCTGCCGAATCGCGAGTACGAAATCGAGTGGCAGGCTGGCAGGCCCGAAGTGCCGGCCACCGTTTTTACACTACAGGCGGATGGAAAGCCGACATTGCAGCTTTCAGTTGAACCAGCGAATGACAAATAGGCGTTCATGTAGGGGAACGGAAAGGGACATTCTGTTTTTCGTCTGCAAGGCAGGTTGACATGGATACGGCATTAACGATGAGAGAGATCGAGGCCCGGTTTGACCGCGAATGGGTGCTCATCGAGAATCCCATTACCGATGCGGCTCTGGAGGTTCAAGGTGGAACCGTGCGATTCCACAGCGCGGACGCCCACGACGTATACAAGAAAGCGGCGGAGCTGCGACTCCCACGGACTGCGATCCTCTTCATCGGTAAGATGCCCAAGAAGATGGAATACGTCCTGTGATCACGAAGTTTGATCCGGACTTGGGCCTGATTGTCATCGACGCCCAGATTGAGGGTCCGACAGGAAGCTTGCTGTTACGGTTGGCTTTGGACACCGGTGCAACACAAACCCTGATCCGGTCCGGCGCCTTGGTCGCTATTGGCTATGATCCTGCGAATTCCTCCGATTGGGTTGAAGTGGCGACCGCGAGTGCTGTCGCGCGCCTTCCGGTTGTGACGTTGCAGGCCATTCGTTGTCTTGGGCAAGTGCGGAAAGAGTTTGCGGTATTGTCTCATGATCTGCCGCCGGACACGGCGATCGCCGGACTTTTGGGACTGGACTTCCTTCGGGCGGGTACGTTGACGATCAACTTTCCAAAAGCAGAGATCAAACTCACTCGGCTACGTTCGAGGAAGTCGGGCCACGTGTAGGTCCGCTGGGAGCAATAACGTGTTTAGGTCGATTTCGCCATACACGGTGCTCCTGGGGATTTGGGCACTTGCTGGGTGCCATCCGGCCGGTGAGTCGGGCAGCGAGATGCAGCCGCCGCCTTCGCCTGTCGCCCTCCGTCAGCCGCATGACCGCAACTCCTACCTTGGCCAAACGCCGCCTGACCTCGTGTCCGAACCAGAGCACTGGGCCGGCACGGTCCCGCCGCCACTAGCCCAACTAAAGGGCAAGGTCGTCTGGCTGCACTTCAACTATTGAGAGAATTGCACGTCGTTCCGACACCACCTGGTCAGGTGGGACGAAGAGTACGCGAAGCAGGGTTTGGTCATCATCGAAATCACGGGGGGTGAGCAAGAACCGCTGGAAGTCGTCAAGAAGAACGCCGAGAAGCTGTGCCTCAAGCACCCTGTGCTGTGGGACAAGGACTGTCGGAACCATCGACAGTACGGCCTCAAGAAGTGGCCCGTGGCCTACCTGATTGGGACCGACGGCAAGGTCTTTTGGGAAGGCAATCCGGCCCGCGTGGTCAATCGGCCGGAGCACCTTCGAGAGTTCAGAAAGCTGATCGAGGCGGAACTGAAGAAGAGCCATTCCACTTTCCGTAGCGGCAGCGGAACAACAGGACCAATTGGCGCGACTGGGTACGAAGCCGCAGGCAGGCTAACCATGGAACGACCCCCCTGGCTGTGGCTGGCCACCGCACTGGCTGGATTGGTCATGCTTTGTGGCGCGACTCCGTGCGTCCTGTACTGCGTTCGTCGCTGGCGATACAAGAAGAACCCCTGGTGGAGGCAGCAAACGTAGCCATGTCCCTGAAGCGTTACGAATACAAGATCATCGACCCGGCGCTGTGGCGCAGCGGCGACACGGGTGCGGCGGGCATCACCCAGATCGAGGAGCAGCTCAACCGCCTTGGGCGCGAAGGCTGGGAGATTGTCGGCGTGGTGGGCGGCGATGTAGCTGACGAGAGGGGATTGTGCCTCGCCAAGCGGAAGGTCAAGACGCATCACAAGAAGGCGGGGGATGCAGAGTGAATCAAGGCTGAAGGCCTTGGACCCGACAGCCCAGGCCGAAGGCCTGGGAACGGGATGCGAGAGGATTGGAGCGAAGGCCCAACGGGCCGTGACCCGACCTGGGCGACGCGGGTCGCGGCCCTTTGGGCCTTGAATGGTGGACACGACGACATGCTTCCCAGGGCTGCGCCCTGGGCTTTCGAGTTTCGGGCCGTTGGCCCTCATTCACAGCGGCGAACCGCCGCTGAAGGATCGAATGGCTGCCGCACTCGCTACGACCGGCTTCAATCAGGAGACCTTCGATGCCTTCCTGGCCGCGCGCCGCGAGCCGGCGTGGCTGGTGGCGCTGCGCCGCGAGGCTTGGGCGAAGTTCCAGGACTTGCCCTGGCCGCACGCCGGCATGGAGGAATGGCGGCGGACCGATATTCGCACGTTTCGGTTGAATAAGTTCGCACCGCCCAGCGGCCAGCGCGCCGGCGACGGACAGCGGCCACCCGCGCTGCTCGCCGAAGGCGTCGAATTGGCCGGCTTCACCACAGCGTACAACAGCCTGCCGGGCGACGCCTCTTTGCATCCTGCGCTGGCCAAGCGCGGCGTGATCTTCGGCAGCCTGGATCGGCTGGTCGCCGATCATGGCGACCTCATCCGCAAGCACTTGCTGACCCGCGCAATCGATCTATCCTACGAGGCCCTGGCCGCGCTGCACGCGGCGTTTTGGTCCGGGGGTACGCTGCTTCATGTGCCACGGGGGGTGACGATCGAAAAGCCGCTGCACGTGCTCACGGCGATGGGGGACGGGGCGG
>JBGQHD010000768.1:0-3337 GCA_041497795.1 Planctomycetia bacterium | reverse complement strand
TGATCCGTCAGCTTGCGGCAGAAATCCGTGACCTCATCGGGATTGACGTAGTACATCGGGTAGTCGGCGCCGTCACCGAACAGCCCAAAAGATTTGCCGGCCTTGTCGCGCTGCTCGGCCAGCGTCGCGCGCATGATCCGCTCCCACTCCCCCTGCGTGACCTCGTGCTTGCCCAGCCAAAAGCCACGTGTCAGCGTCACCGACACTTGATCTTCGTCCTTCTCGCGATCCGGCTCGGAGGCAGGGCTGCCCATCGTGAACCGGCCGCTGGGGCACCAGCAGAACTTCATCTTCAGGCCGTTGCCGGACCACTCTTCGCCGGGCTTCGTGCCGGCGAAAGCGACCTTCTTGCCCGCGACCTCTTGGGCAGAAACGCGGCTAGCGCCGGTCCACAGCAGCGCAAACAGGGCCAGCGCAGACAGAGCACACGAGGCGATGACGTGCTTGCTTCGTGATGACGTGCTCGGTCGTGAAGTTGGTCGTGAAACGGTGTTTGGTGCGTTCATCGTTCTGGAGTCCTGAGCATGAGCGCTGGAGAGCGGCCGAGAAAGAATGTCTGTTTCGGTTCAAAGCCGCAGAAAAAGCTGGGCAAGAGCAGTCACCGACGGACGTTTAGCGTACCCGCGCCGCGGGCCAAAAAGCAAATTCAGGGTCGTGATCGCACCAACCTGGGCGAGCGAAGCACGATGCGTGCCAGGCATTTCGTCGCGGATTGCCCCTCTCCCCAACCCTCTCCCCACCGGGGAGAGGGGGTTACGAAAATGGCTCTAGTGAGACCGGTGCTAGCCGCTCTTCGCCATCACCCGCCGCAATTGCCCGCAGGCGGCGTTGATTTTGTCCCCCTTGCGGCGGCGGACGCGGATGGCGATGCCGGCTTGCTCGAGAATGCTCGTAAAGCGCGAGACCGCCTCCGGCGTGGGCGTCTCGTACGGCAACCCGGCGACCGGATTGTAGGGGATCACGTTGACCAGCGCCGTGCGATCGCGCAGCAGGGCGGCCAGCTTCCGGGCGTCGCTCGGGCGATCGTTGATGCCACCCAGCAGCACGTACTCGAAGGTCAGGCGGCGGCCGGTGGCGGCGAAGTAATCGTCCGCTGCTTCGAGAATCGCGGCCAGCCCGATCTTGGCGTTCACCGGCACCAGGCGGTTGCGCAGCTCGTCGTCGGCCGCGTGCAGCGAGACCGCCAGGTGATATTGCAGGTCCTGCTCGGCCAACCGGCGAATGGCGGCCGGGATGCCGACCGTGGAGATCGTGATCCGCCGGGCACCGATCCCGAAGCCGTGCGGATTCGTCGCTTCCTCCAGCGCGGGCAGCAGGTTGTCGAGATTGGCCAGCGGCTCGCCCATGCCCATCACCACGATGTGGCTCAGCCGCTCGTCGGAGAAGCGCTCACCTGAGAAGCCCGGCTTCTCGGAGAAGCCGGGCTTCTTTGTCAGCCGCTCCTCGGGCGACAGCAGCCGATCGAGACGGAGCATCTGCTCGACGATCTCGCCCGTCGTCAGGTTGCGCGCGACACCGTCCAGCCCGCTGGCGCAGAACACGCAGCCCATGGCGCAGCCGACTTGAGTGCTGATGCAGATCGTCCGCCGCTGCGGTCCCTGGCGGAGCAGGACGCATTCGATGCGGTGGCCGTCGGCGAGCTGGAGCAGCAGCTTCTCCGTGCCGTCGTCGGCCTTCAGGTGCTTGACGACCTGCGTCGTCCACAGTGCAAAATCCGCCGCCAGGCTCTCGCGAAGCGGCGCTGGCAGGTCGCTCATAGCGGCAAAGTCATCCGCCCGCCGCGCGAACACCCACCGCCGCACCTGCCCGGCGCGATACGCCGCCTCCCCGCGCTCGGCCAGCCAGGCGGAAAGACGCTGATCAAAATGGTCCAGTAAGTGGGGCATAAAAGACTCTGAACAGAAGGTAACGAAGGAAACGAAGGAATAACTCTTCTTCCTTCGTTTCCTTCGTTACCTTCTGTTCAATAATGAGGTCGTCGCTGGTGGGGCATCGAAGTATTGAACAGGAGGAAACAGAGGCAACAGAGAGAGATTGCCATCATGTGCCCTTCTCTGTTTCCTCCATTACCTTCTGTTCAAAAATGCGGCGCCTAGCCAAGCAGGCAACGTTCTCGCCCTGGCCAATCATCTTATTCTACGTCTTGCCCCGTTTGTGCGTTACCTCGTTTCGCCACCGGACAGCAGCTCGAAGTCGTAAAGGTCGCGAATCTCCTCGGCGGACTTGTCGGCCAGGTTGGTGAAGCGTGCAGTCAGGCCGTCCACGTCGCGCACCCCCAGGGCCGCCAACCGGCGAACTTTGTGCCCGAGCAGCTCGTCCCGATGGCCGCTCGTGTTGCGGGCATGGCCTTCCGGGTACATCACCAGCCCGCTGGAGCACGTGCCTAGCTCGGCATGCTCGATCTCCAGCGAAGTAGGAATGCCGTCGGGATACTTGGCGTCGTACTCCGGCCCGCCGTGGCGGAACTCGATCTTCGCCATGAGCGAGCGGGTCAGCGGGTCGAACAAGCTGGTGTCGCTGTAGTCGTCCGGCAAGAGAATCAGCTCCCGCCATAAGTCCACCGCGCTGGGCTTGGGCGGCGTGCCTGTCTCTCGTGTGGGGCAGGCATTCTTGCCTGCCAAGCAGACAGGAATGTCTGCTCCACGCCAAGCGTATGCCTTCCGCAGCAGCGTGCCGATGATGTAGACCATCGAATGGTCGGCGCTTTGCCGCGTGCGGGGGTCGCGCTTGTGCGGGTCGCCGATGATGCTGAAGGCCGGCTCGTAGATGTTGATCCGCACGTGAACCAGCTTGCCGGGATCATCGAGCAACTCCGGCCGCGCGGCCAGCAGCTCCATTAGCCCTTGGATCGCCCCGGCCGATTGGTGCTCGTACAGCCCGAGCTTGAAGTGCATGCCCATCACGGCGAAGTCGTCGCCGGCGGCCGACAGCGTGAGATCGAACGGGCTGGTGTGCGGCTTGCTCGGCGGCTCGAAGAGGCAGAAGATCGCCTGCGGATTGCGGAAGATGTCGCCCGGTCCCGCGAAGCCGCGCATCGCCCGGTGCACGCTGAGCACGGCCATTTCGGCGCTGATGGCGGCCGAGGCCCCCTTGGAATCGGAGAGCTGATGCCCGGCCCGGATTGCGCGGAAGGGAACATAATGAGCCACGAGCAAGCCGAGGGCCGATTCGATCTGCTCCGGAGTCGCGCCGAGCACGGCGCCGTAGACCGCCGCCGACGCGATGGCTCCGTGCACCACGTGGTCGATCTTGTGGTCCTTGAGGGCGAAGACCTCTGCCAGCCGGCCGCGGATTTCATCCAACAGCAGCATCGCCCGCAGCGTCTGCCGGCCGTCTA
>JBGQHD010000767.1:0-3350 GCA_041497795.1 Planctomycetia bacterium | reverse complement strand
CGGGTCGAGGTACAGCGAGCGGCCGGTGCGCTGGGTGTTCTCCGGATCGCGCGAGAAGCAGCCGGCAACCAGCTCCACCTGCTGATCGAGCGTGGCCGCAATCCGGTGGACGGCCCCAATGAAGGCCCCCTCGCCGCCGCCGACCATGCCCATGCGGAGTTTGCGTTTCCAGGATTCCATGAGTGACTCCTGTAGGTCCGGCGAGCCGAGCCGGACCGGTTGTGCCACCAGCCTCGGAGCTTCCCGGTGCCGCTCGGCTCGCGGCACCTACTCTAAGCCCAACATCCTCCGATTCGTCGCCGCGTCGCTCTTGCCGCCAGCGAAATCATCGAAGGCCACCTCGGTCGCCTCGATGATGTGCCGGGCGATGAACGGCGCTCCATCGGCCGCTCCTTGCTCAGGGCTTTTGACGCAGCACTCCCATTCCATGACCGCCCAGCCGTCGAAGCCCTCTTCGGTCAGCAGCGTAAACACCCGCTTGAAATCGACCTGCCCGTCGCCCAAGGAGCGGAACCGGCCGGCGCGTTTTGCCCACGCTTCGTAGCCGCCGTAGACGCCGACCCGGCCGCTGGGCCGGAACTCGGCATCCTTGACGTGGAAGCCGGAAATCCGCTCGCCGTAGAGCTGAATGAATTGACAGTAATCGAGTTGCTGGAGCAGCAGATGGCTCGGGTCGTAATTGATGCACGCGGCGGGATGATCGCTCGTGTGCTCCAGGAACCGCTCGAAGGTGGCTCCGTCGAAGAGGTCGGACCCCGGGTGCAGTTCATAGCCGAACACGCAGCCGTTCTCTTTGGCCAGGTCCAGCAGCGGCCGCCAGCGGCGGGCCAGCTCCGTGAAGGCCTCGTCGATCAAGCCGGCGGGCCGCTGCGGCCAGGGATAGGCCAGGTGCCAGGCGAAGCCGCCCGACAGCACAGGAATGTTGCGCAGCCCCAGGTTGACGGAGGCGCGGACGCATTTCTTGAGTTCTTCAGTCGCCCACGCGGTGAGCGCCGCGCCCTCCAGCCCAGGAGGATGAAACCCGGAAAAGCCGGCCGCGTATGCCGGGTGCATCGCCAGAACCTGGCCCTGCAAGTACCCGGCCAGCTCGGTGATTTCCAGGCCCAGCGCGGCGAGCTTTGCCCGATAGTCATCGCAATAGCCGCGCGAAGCGGCGGCCTGGTCCAGGTCAATCGTGCGGGCGTCCCACGCCGGGACCTGGATGCCTTTGTAGCCCATTGCGGCGAACCACTCGCCGAGACCGGCAATGCTGCCGAAGGGTTCCTCATCCCGCAGAAACTGGGCCAGGAAGACTGCCGGTCCTTTGATGCGTCGCATGTGCTTCTCCATCCCGAGCCGTAGGCCAAGATGACCTCGTTGATCGTGTGGGAATTGCTGGCTCGGCGGTTCCGACGTCTGCGGTTGGCGTCGGGGTCTGGGCAGCCGGCTGGCGAGGGCGGCCGTTGGTCAGCCACTCGGCAATCAAGCGATTGTACCGCTCCATGCTCTCTTTGGAGCCGTACGGGCCGAGATAGATGTCTCGGCCGCCGAGCCGAACGACGCCCAGCCCTTTGGGCCGGCAGTGGCGCAGGCACGCTAAATCCAGCGTTCGGCGAGAATTACGGAAAGTATCCCCGACAGGATTCGAACCTGTAACCTTCGGCTCCGGAGGCCGACGCCACGATTCCGTAACGGGTAGACAGGATAGCGAGTTACGCGAACTCGGTAATGGCGAGGTGCCCACAGTGGTGCCGAGCCCTCTTGGTGCCGCTTCTGGCCACGCTCTGCCGCCCGATCTGGCCAGTGTTGTCGCCGCCTGGGATCGTCTTCCCGAGGCAATCAAGGCCGGGATTCTCGCGTTGGTCCAGGCAGCGGACGGCCAGACGCGCAGCCGGGCACCCGCGGATGGAGACCCTCATTGAACGTGCAGCGCCGCCATTTCGTTGGGCCGGCGGTTGCGTCATTTGCGTCATCATCGTCATCGAGAAGCTCAAACCCCTGTCGTTGTTCGTCTTGCGTCGTCGTTCGTTTTCCGCCGCTTGCGTCATCAGCTCGTCGCGTTCCTCCGATTTGCGTCAGGACCGATTTGGCATTCGCCAAGTCGCATCGCTTTGCACCGAGGCATGGTCAAACCATGAAGATCGAGTTCCGTCGGCTGAGTGAAATCAAGCCTTACCCCGGCAACCCGCGGGTCAACGACGACGCCATCGCGGCGGTGGCCGCGAGCATCCGCGAGTTCGGCTTCCGCCAGCCAATCGTCGTGGACACGGAGGGCGTCATCGTCGTCGGCCACACCCGCTGGAAAGCTGCACAACTGCTCGGGCTGGCGAAAGTGCCCGTCCACGTCGCCACCGACCTTACGCCTGAGCAGATTCGCGCCTACCGCATCGCCGACAACAAAACGAACGAGCTGGCCGAGTGGGACTTCGACCTCCTGCCCTTGGAGCTGAGCGCCCTGCGGGACGCCGACTTCGACCTCAGGCTGCTGGGGTTCTCGCAGGACGAGTTGGCACGCATCTTCGATCCTGGCGTCCAGGAGGGCCTCACCGACCCCGACGACGTGCCCGAGCCGCCCGACGAGGCCACGACGCAGCCGGGCGACCTATGGCTCCTGGGCGAGCACCGGCTCCTCTGCGGCGACAGCAGTCAACCCCAGGACGTGGATCAGTTGCTGGACGGGGCGGCGATTCATCTGGTCAATACCGATCCACCCTACAACGTGCGCGTCGAGCCCCGAAGCAACAACGCCATCGCCGCTGGGCTCAGCTCATTCGGCCTCATGAATCATCAGAACTCCGACGTGCGGAGGCGAAAGGGCGCTTCGCGCGCGACAACCAGGAAGCTCCGTGCCAAGGACCGTCCGCTGGCCAATGACTTCGTGAGCGACGAGGAGTTCAACAGGCTGCTGCACGCGTGGTTCGGCAACATGGCTCGCGTGCTCGCGCCCGGCCGCGGCTTCTACTCTGGGGCGGCTACGCGAACCTCGGCAACTACCCACCCGTGCTCAAGGCATGTGGACTGTACTTCTCGCAGAGCATCGTCTGGGACAAGCAACATCCGGTGTTGACCAGGAAGGACTTCATGGGCTGCTACGAGCTGGCCTACTACGGGTGGAAAGAAGGGGCAGCCCATCAGTTCTTCGGCCCCGCCAACGTGCCGGACCTGTGGCACGTCAAGAAGGTCACGCCGCAGCGGATGATCCACCTGACCGAGAAGCCCGTCGAGCTGGCCGTGCGGGCACTGCAGTATTCGTCACGCTCCGGCGAGAACGTGCTGGACCTCTTCGGCGGTAGCGGGTCAACACTGATCGCGGCCCAGCAGACGGGCCGCAAGGCGTTCCTGATGGAACTCGACCAGCTCTACTGCGACGT